>NZ_SDKK01000006.1:81147-121965 GCF_008107625.1 Zoogloea oleivorans | reverse complement strand
GCGGGGAGTGCGGCATGAAGCGGCACCCGGAATTGGGCGAAAGCCCATTCCCCGGCCCATTCGATGGGCATCAAAACGGGATTGGGAAGCCAATTCCGGGAATGAAGTCATGAGAAATCAAATAGCGAAGGGACCGGCCTGCGCGGTTTCTCGGCGTTTTGCATCGACCTGTTAGTGTCGCGACGCAGACACAGGCCTGGTCGGCCTTGCTGTTCTTTTACCGGGAGGTATTGGGTATCCAGTTGCCCTGTCTGGATGAAGGGAGGGTGCTGCGGGCTGTGAAGAAGGTCGCGGAGGCGGCCAGCATCGTCAAGATGGGGTGCCTCACACGTTTTGCGATTCGCTTGCCACGTAGGGTCGAGGGGTTTTGAGCCCCTCGACACCGTGTTGAATGGCTTGCGTCAGTAGATCTCGCGCGTTTCCAGGAACTTGATGTCCGGGAAGCGCTCCTGCGCCATTTGCAGGTTGACCCGGTTGGGGGCCAGGTAGACGTAGTCGCCGTTGCCGTCGAAGGCCATATTGGCGGGGGACTTGTCGGCGAGGGCGCGCAGGTCGGCTTCGGAGCCACGCAGCCAGCGGGCGGTGACGTAGCTGCAGGATTCGAACATCACATCGACGCCGTATTCGAACTCAAGCCGGTGGGCCACCACGTCGAACTGCAGGGTGCCGACGGCGCCGAGGATGAGTTCGTTGGTGGTGGTCGGGCGGAAGAGCTGGGTGGCGCCTTCCTGGGCGAGCTGTTCGAGGCCCTTTTGCAGCTGCTTCATCTTCAGCGGGTTCTTGATTTGCGCGCGGCGGAAGTATTCCGGGGCGAAGCTCGGGATGCCGGTGAATTGCAGGTCTTCGCCTTCGGTGAAGGTGTCGCCGAGGTGGATGGTGCCGTGGTTGGGGATGCCGATGATGTCGCCGGCCCAGGCTTCGTCGGTGGTGTTGCGGTCTTGCGCCATGAAGGTGATGGCGTTGTTGATGGCCAGGCTCTTGCCGGTGGATACCTGCTTGAGCTTGCCACCGCGCTCGAAGCGGCCGGCGCAGACGCGGATGAAGGCGATGCGGTCGCGGTGCTTCGGGTCCATGTTGGCCTGGATCTTGAAGACGAAACCGGAGAACTTGTCTTCGTCGGGCTGCACCTGGCGGGTCTTGGACGGGCGGGCCAGCGGCGCGGGGGAGAGGTCCACCACGGCGTCGAGCAGGCTCTGCACGCCGAAGTTGTTCACCGCCGAGCCGAAGAACACCGGGCACTGCTTGCCGGCCAGATAGGCTTCGCGGTCGAAGGTGTGGGAGGCGCCGCGCACCAGTTCGATGTCCATGCGCAGCTCGTCGGCCTGGTCGCCGATCACTTCGTCGAGGCGCGGGTTGTCGAGGCCCTTGATGATCTCGGAGGTGCCCTTTTCGGCCTGCGGGTCGAAGAACTGGATGCTGTCGTTGTAGAGGTGATAGACGCCGCGGAAGCGTTTGCCCATGCCGATCGGCCAGGTCATCGGGGCACACTGGATGCCCAGCACCGATTCGATTTCATCGAGCAGCTCGATGGGTTCGCGGCCTTCGCGGTCGAGCTTGTTGATGAAGGTGACGATGGGCGTGTCGCGCAGGCGGCACACGGCGAGCAGTTTGATGGTCTGGGCTTCGACGCCGTTCACCGAGTCGATCACCATGACCGCCGAGTCGACGGCGGTGAGGGTGCGGTAGGTGTCTTCGGAGAAGTCTTCGTGGCCCGGGGTGTCGAGCAGGTTGATGACGCAGTCGCGGTAGGGGAACTGCATCACCGAGGAGGTGACCGAGATGCCGCGCTGCTTTTCCAGTTCCATCCAGTCGGAGGTGGCGTGGCGGGCGGCCTTGCGGGCGCGGATTTCACCGGCCACCTGGATGGCGCCGCCGAACCACAGGAGCTTTTCGGTCAGCGTGGTTTTGCCCGCGTCGGGGTGGGAGATGATCGCAAAGGTGCGACGGCGGGCGATTTCTTGTACGGCGGACATGGTGTGGGGGCGGAAAAGCAGAGAAGCCCGCGATTATACAAGGCCTTGGCGCAGCACCGGAATTGGCTGTGCGGGCTAGAACTCCAGCAGCATCAGGCGGCGTCCGCCGGCTTCCCGTTTGCCCATCAGCCGGAAGCCGAGCCGGGAGAAGCGTCGCGGCCGCGCGGTGGACACCAGCAGGCGGCCGTGGGGGAAGTTCTCCATGGCCCAGGCGATGCGTGCGGCGATCAGGGCGCGGGCGATGCCCTGGCCGCGGGCGTGTTCGGTGACCGCCGAGAGATACAGGATGTGGGTGTCGCTGGCCCAGTCGGCAGCCTTGATGCCGCCGATGCCGACGACCTCGTCACCGTGGCGGGCGATGAGGAAGTGGCGGTAGAAGGGCTGCGCGGCAGGCGTCAGTTGCTCGGTGATGCGCGCCCGGCTGTAGCGTTCCGGGTTGGCGAAGGCGAGGAACAGGATGTTGGTGGCCGCATCCCGGCTGGTGTCGTCGTCGGCTTCCAGCGCGGTGATGGTTAATTCGTGCGTGATGGCATCTCCCTTTCGGCGCAGGTGGCCGAGTGTCGGTGCCATTGAATCTCCGCTTTGTTGCAGGCATGTTGCCAGGCGCAAATGCGGCTGCCCGGCGCGTGTCAGGGAACGACGAAGAAACGGTATTTGTAGGGGAGGTTGCTGCGCAGCTCGATGGTGCCGGTTGCGGTGCGGATGGCGGCTGCCGGATCGCGGGTGAAAACCTTGACCTGGGGCGACGGTTGGGTGAGGAGATCGTTCGCGTCGCAGCGAATCAGGCCGCCTTCGATCTGCCGGCTGATGCACAGGGACAGCCATGCCGGCCCGCGAAACGGGGGCTCGGGGGCGTCTTCCTCGCTGACGACATCGGGGCGGCTGCCCGGTTTGTCCGTTCGTGGGGGCTTGTCCTTGTCGCTGCGCGCAGGTTTGGCCTTGGAAGGGACGCTCGGGGGCGGACGGCTGGAGGGCGCGCCAGCGCTTGCCGGTTCTTCAGGGGGCCGCTGCGCGGGCACGCTGTGCGGTGCGGTGGACACCGGGGTGGTGGTGCATGCGCCAGCGGCACAGGTTGCCGCGAAGGCAATCAGGGTGGGGCGGAGTCTGGAAAGAGGCATGGAAGTGGAACCGAACTTCCGGCGATCTTAACATGCGCCTCAGGGGCGGCTGCTCCCTAGAAGGCTCGTCCCAGTTTCACGGAGTTCTTCGGGTCACGGAAAACCAGCGGCTTCACAAGGGTGGGCCGCTCGGCTTCGGCCAGTGCCTTTTCGATCAGGGCGTGATCCGGCGACTTGGGGCACACCGGGTCGGTGGCGCCCGCATCGCCGGTGAGCATGAAGGCCTGACAGCGGCAGCCGCCGTGGTCCTTCTCCTTGTCCTCGCAGCTCTGGCAGGTTTCCGGCAGCCAGGCGGTGCCGCGGAAGCGGTTGAAGAGCGGGGATTCATGCCAGATCCAGTCGATGTCGTGCTCGCGCACGTCGGGGAATTCCAGCCCCGGCAGCATGCGGGCGGTGTGGCAGGGCAAGGCCAGGCCGTCGGGGGTGATGGACAGGAAGACTTCACCCCAGCCGTTCATGCACTTCTTGGGTTTCTTTGTCTGGTAGTCGGGGGTGACGAAGAGGATGCGCATCTTCTTGCCCAGTTTGGCCTTCCAGCGTTCGGTGACGGCTTCGGCTTCGGCCAGCTGGGCTTCGGTGGGCATCAGGGACTGGCGGTTGAGGAAGGCCCAGCCGTGGTACTGGGTGTTGGCCAGTTCGAGGTATTCGGCGCCGATCTCCACCGCCATCTCGATGATGCGGTCGAGGTGGTCGATGTTGGTCCGGTGCAGCACGCAGTTGATCACCGTGGGGTAGCCGGCGGCCTTGGTCATGGCGGCCACTTTGCGTTTCAGCTCGAAGGTGCGGGTGTTGGTGATGAGGTCGTTGGCTTCTTTTGTGGCGTCCTGGAAGGACAGCTGGATGTGGTCGAGCCCGGCTTCCTTCAGGGCCGCGAGGCGGGCTTCGGTGAGGCCGACGCCGGAGGTGATGAGGTTGGTGTAGAAGCCGAGCTGGCGGGCTTCGGCGACGAGGATCTCGATGTCGTCCCGCACCAGCGGTTCGCCGCCGGAGATACCGAACTGGGCGGCGCCGAGTGCGCGGGCCTGGCGGATCACCTTGAGCCAGTCTTCGGTGCTCAGTTCCGGCCCGGCCTGGGCGAAGTCCACCGGGTTGTAGCAGAAGGCGCAGTGCAGCGGGCAGCGGTAGGTGACTTCGGCCAGCAGCCACAGGGGGCCGGCGCGCTTCAGGGCTTGGGGCGGGACGAGCAGAGGGGCGTTCATGTCAGCTTGGGTTCCAGTCGATCCAGTTCTGGGCTTCGGCCATGAGCAGGAAGGCATCCACCTCGGCGGCCAGGCCGCTGGCGTTGAAGGCGGCTTCCAGGTCGGCGACGATTTCGGTGACGCTGCGAATGCCGTCGCAGCGCTTGAGGATTTCGCCGGCGCTCTGGTTGAGCTTGACCATGCCTTCCGGGTAGAGCAGCACGTGGGCCTGCTGGGCCGGCTCCCACTGGAAGCGGAACAGGCGGTTGATGCGCGGGCGGGCGAGGGTCGGGATCATTCAAGACTCCGGAGTGGTGTGTGTGGGTCGGACTGAAGTCCGACCCACAGAGGGCTTATTTGACGCCGCCTTCGAGGCCGTAGCGCAGCATCATGGCGTCGTTCATCGACCACAGGATGTCGAGCTTGAACTTGAGAATGTCGAGGGCCTTGAGCTGCAGCGGGCGGGTGTCGAAGTAGCCCAGCGTGACGGCCAGCCCTTGTTCCACGTCGCGCCGGGCTTGCGTGACGCGGTTGCGAAAGTATTGCAGGCCGTCGGACTCGATCCACGGATAGTGCTCGGGCCAGTTGGCGAGGCGCTGCTTGTGGATGGTGGGGGCGAAGAGTTCGGTGAGGCTGGAGCACACCGATTCCTGCCAGGGGCGTTGGCGGCAGAAGTTGAGGTAGGCGTCACAGGCAAAGCGCACGGCGGGAATCACGTGGCGCTGGTCGACGATTTCCTCGCGGGTCAGGCCGACGGCCTGGCCGAGCTGCAGCCAGGCTTCGATGCCGCCGGCGTCGTCGCCATGGCCGTCATGATCGAGGATGCGCTGGATCCATTCGCGGCGCACTTCCCGGTCGGGGCAGTTGGAGAGCACCGCGCCGTCCTTCTGGGGAATGATGATCTGGTAGTAATAGCGGTTCGCCACCCAGCCCTGGATCTGTTCCCGCGTTGCCTTGCCGGTGTTGAGCATGACGTTGAAGGGGTGGTGGATGTGGTAGGCGGCGCCCTTGTCGCGCAGCTGGGCTTCGAACTCTTCGGGCGTCCACGGACGCAGGGTGCTGGCGTTGCTCACAGATCGATCTCCATGCCGTCGAAGGCGACTTCGATCCCGGCGGCGTTGAGCATGGCCCGTTCGGGCGAGCTTTCGTCGAGGATCGGGTTGGTGTTGTTGATGTGGATGAGGATGCGGCGCACGTGCTTCGGCAGGCGGTTGAGCTGCTCGATCATGCCGCCGGGGCCGCTCTGGGCGAGATGGCCGATATCGCGGGCGCGCTTTTTCGACAAGCCGAGGGTGATCATCTCGTCGTCGGTCCAGAAGGTGCCGTCCACCATCACGCAGTCGGCGCCGGCCATGGCATCGAAGACGGCGTCGTCGACTTCGGCAAGGCCGGGGGAGTAGAAGACGCGCTTGCCGGTGGCCGGGTCGCGGATGGTGAGGCCGATGTTGTCGCCGGGCACCGGATTGCCCCGGTGGGGCGAGTAGGGTGGGGCGGCGGACAGCAAGGGCATGGCGTGCCAGTCGAGCAGGGCGGAGCCTTCCGGGTGGAATCTGTGGCCATCGAGGGGCAGGGCGCGACGGGCTACGCCGCAGTAGTGTTCGAGCAGGTGCAGGATCGGGTTGCCGCGGGTCAGGTCTTCAAAGACCGGATCGGTGGTCCAGATGGGCCACGGGCTGCCTTTTTCGCGCAGCATGTAGAGGCCGGTGGTGTGGTCGATCTGGGCGTCTACGAGCACCACGGATTCGATGCCGCAGCCGCGCAGGCCGCCCGTGGGCCAGGTGCCGGGGAAGGACTGGAACTGCTGGAGGATGTCGGGCGAGGCGTTGACCAGGGTCCAGCGGGCGCCGTCGGCGCTCACGGCAATCGACGATTGGGTACGGCGACGGTAGTTGGCGCTGCCTTCGCGCACCCCCTGACAGTTGCGGCAGTTGCAGTTCCACTGGGGGAAACCACCGCCGGCGGCGGAACCGAGAACGCGGATTTTCATGGGGCGGGGCAGGCAGGCTGAAGGGGAGCAGGGGCGGCCGTTCAGGGGGTCTGAAGCCGGCCGCCGTCGCGGCGCAGAAATTACTTGGCGGCGATGTACATGGTGATTTCGAAGCCGAAACGCAGATCGCAAGCTTGCGGGGTGGTCCAGGTCATGGTTGATCTCCAGATTATTGGTTGGTGATTTCCGGTCTGCCGGTTGGCAGTACCGTGGCGCACAGTGTGGCAAAGGGCGGCATACTCCCGCCTCACGAAAATCATGATTCGGGATACCTGTCGTCCTGCTGCGTGCCATGCCTAGCCTGTCCTCCTTCCTGCTGCCTGTTGGCGATGGTCATCAGTTGTACGTCGAAATCTGGGGTAAGCCGGCAGGTGAGCCGGTGCTGGTGCTGCATGGCGGGCCGGGGAGTGGCTGTAGTCCGCGCTTCAGGGAGCTGTACGACCCGATGCGGCATTACGTGGTCTTCTTCGACCAGCGCGGCGCCGGGCGTTCATTGCCGGCGGGCGAGATCCGCGCCAATACGACGGCCGACCTGATCGCTGACATCGAGCGCCTGCGCCGCCATCTGGGCATTGCCCGCTGGCGGGTGACGGGCGGGTCGTGGGGGGCGACGCTGGCGCTGGCGTATGCGGCGGCCTACCGGGAGGCGACGTCCGGCGTGGTGGTGCGCAGCGTGTTCATGCCGGGGGCGGGGAATCTGGCGTGGTTCTTTCAGGGGCTGGCGGCGGTGCGTCCGGATGGGTGGCGTGTGTTTTCGGCCGCGTTGCCCGAGGCCGGAGGTGGCGACCTGCTCGCGGCCTTGCAGGCCCGGCTGAATGGCGCGGACGTGGAGGCTGCCCGTGCCGCCGCCCTGGCCTGGTGCCGCTATGAACGGGCGATCGCAGAGCCATCGGCGCCGGACGCTCTGCTGACCGCCGCCGAGCTTGACCGTCTGGTCCTCAAGTACCGCTTGCAGGCTCACTACCTCGTTGCTGGCTGCTTTGTCGACGAAGCCGCTTTTCTCGACGCCTGCGCTTCCCTCTCAAACCTGCCGGTGACGCTGATCCACGGTCGCCTCGACCAGGTTTGTCCGCCCGCCAACGCCGAGCGCATCCATGCCCGCATCAAAGGCAGCCGTCTGGTCTGGATAGACGGCTGCGGCCACGAAGCCTTCCATCCGGCCATGGTTGCGGCCTGGCAGGATGCCCTGAATACCGCACCGACCTGAGCCGCCCATGCCCCGACACCTGCTCTATCTGATCGTCTTCATCGAAGGTTTTTGCTCCCTCGGCGCCGAGGTTATCGCCCTGCGCCGGCTGGTGCCCCACGTAGGCAGTGCCATCGTGGTGACGGCGCCGACCATCGGCTTCTTTTTGTTGGCGCTGGCCCTTGGCTACGCCTCGGGGGCCAGGGTGGCCGAACGCTTCACGGCGGTGGTGGCGCGCAACTTTTTGATTTCGGCTTTGCTCGCCGGCTTCGGGCTGGCGCGGGTGACGGTGGATGGCTTGTTTGCCCATGTGCAGCCGGTGGGGCTGGCCTATCTGTTCTTCATTGGCGGCGTGCTGTGCCCGCTGGCCTGGTTGCTCGGGCAGACAGTGCCGGTGCTCACCAACCTGATGAAGCACGCCCGGGCCGGCGAGGCCAGCGGTTATGCGCTGTACTGGTCCACGCTGGGCTCATTCCTCGGTTCCCTGAGTTTGTCGCTGGGGGTGATGCAGTGGCTTGGTGTGTCGGCGGCGGTGCTGATCTGCGCGATCCTGCTGGTGCTGGGCAGCCTGCGCCTGGCCGAGCGGAACTGGCGTGCCTGGGGGGCGGCGGCGCTGGCCGGGCTGGCTGGCGCGGCCATCAACCTGCTGCCGGCCTCGGACGTGCTCGATACGGCCTACGCCGATTACGCCGTGACGCCGGTCAGTTTGCCGGGGCATGTCAGCCCGCGTGCCTTCTTCGTGAACAACTCGCTGGCCTCGTTGATGGACGACAGCGAGCCGACCCACTATGCCCGCTACGTGCAGCACCTGCGCCACATTCTGCTGGAGGAACTGGCCTTCACGGACAAGGATGTCCTGGTGCTCGGTGCCGGTGGTTTTACCCTGTCGCACCGGGAGCCGGTCAACCGCTACACCTTCGTCGATATCGACCCGAAGATCCGCGACATCGCCGAGCAACGCTTCCTGAAGGCGCCGATCCGCGGCGAGTTCATCGTGGACGACGCCCGCCGCTACGTGAAGAGCACCGACAAGCGTTACGCCGCGGTGGTGGTGGATGTGTTCAGCAGCCACACCTCGATCCCCGGCCATCTGGTGACGCGAGAGTTTTGGCAGGATGCGCGCCGGGCGCTGGCGTCCGATGGGGTGCTGCTGGCCAACCTGATTCTCGACGGCAAGCTTGAAACACCCTACGCCCGCAACCTGCTGGCGACCATCGAGGGTGTCTTCGGGCGCTGTGCGGTGGAGGTGCTGCACAAGACCAAACCAATCAGCAACGTGATCGTCAGCTGCTATGCCAGCAGCCAGGCGGGGCGTCTGACGCCGTACTCCGACGAGAAGAACGGGGCGGATGTGGATCTGGCCCGTTCGCGTTGACGGTGCCGACAGCGTGTTTTCAGGGCTCTGTTTTCTCAATTGATTCGGGTCAATGAGGGGAGGCAGGGGGAAGGAATAGCATCGTCTCCATAAACCGACCTGCGGGTCCCGGCCCCAATAACAGACCACAGAGAGCCCCATGCGTACTACAACACTCCTTCCCCTCGTCCTGGTTGCCCTGCTTGCCGCCTGTGGCAAGTCCGAGGCGCCGAAGACCGAAGCTCCCGCACCGGCACCTGTCGCTGCCGCACCGGCCCCCGTTGCTGCAGCCGATGGCGGCAAGGGCGCCGATGTTTTCAAGAAGACCTGCGCCATGTGCCACCAGACTGGCGTGGCCGGCGCCCCCAAGCTGGGCGACAAGGCCGACTGGGGCCCGCGCATCGCCCAGGGCAAGGACACCCTCTACAAGCACGCCATCGAAGGCTTCAATGGCAACAAGGGCGCCATGCCGGCCAAGGGCGGCAGCCCGTCCCTCAGCGATGACGACGTGAAGGTTGCGGTCGACTTCATCGTCAGCAAGGCCGAATAAGCACGCCAGCGGATCATTTCTCCTCCGCGCGCACCCCCGCGCGCCAAGGCCCGGCCACAATTTTCGGCCGGGCTTTTTTTCGTCTGGCGCCCGGGATGACAGGTCCCTGCGATGAACTATGCTGGAACACAGGGGGCGGTGTCGCGACACCCGCGAAGCATCGGCGCTTCCGAAGGAGACGATGATGGAAATCGGTGCATCGGTAGGCGCGTGGGAGAAGGGCGCCAGGAACCTGAAGGACGATGTTGTGACCGTCCAGCAACTGCTGACCCGGGCGGCAGGGCAACTGGGGCGGCCCGAGCTTGATCCCCGCGGCATTGATGGCGGCATCGCCAAGCCGCCCACCAAATCGGATACGGTCAAGGCGATCAAGGCTTTCCAGAGCCTGGTCGGGATCGGGCCGGACGGGGTCATTGATCCGGGCGGGCGAACCTGGCAAAAGCTCGCTGGTGCAGAGAATGGTGTCGTCGAACCACCGTCGGCCGGGGAGGCCTGCTTTCCGTTTGCGAAGGCGGCTGTTGCCGACTGGATCCATGCGCCGCGCGCCTTTGGTTCCAACCGCAGCGGCGGCCAGCGGGCCCATGCCGGTTGCGATCTGTATGCTCCGGTCGGGCGCACGATCTACGCGGTGCGCGATGGCGTGGTGATGCGCGACCCCTACCTGTTCTACGCGGAAACCGACGCCCTGGAGGTCGACCACGGCGATTTCGTGATTCGCTACGGGGAGATCAAGCGGGGTTGCGCCCTGCGCAAGGGCGACAAGGTAAGGCTGGGGCAGCCCATCGCCCAGGTCGGGCTGCTGGTCGGCATCAAGGTGCCAAGCGCCATGCTCCACTTCGAGATGTACAAGGGCAGCGGCAGTGGGCCGCTGTCTGTCGCCAGGGAGATTTCCGCCCGGCGGGCCGACGGCGTGGCCTTCATGCGGCGCAGTGATCTGATCGATCCGACCCCTTTTCTGAACGACTGGAAGACCCGGCTGGCCATGCCATGAGGGTTTTCGTACGATTTCTGGCAGGCGTGCTGCTCACGGGGGGCGCTTTGTACATGGGCGCGGCAACGGCCGATTCGGCTCCTTGTACGCTCGGTCCGCCAGCGCAGGACACGCGGGTGTGGACTGGGGATTTCAATGGTGATGGAGTCATCGACCGGCTATGGACTCTTCCGCCAGCCGCTGCCCGGCCTGCGGCGGGGAGGGAATGGGCGCGCGATCCGTGGCGCGATCGCCAGCGGCCCTTCGATCGGGCTGCCATGGCGCTGGTGCTGGCCCTCGGCGGCGGGACACCGTCTGCCGCCTGCACCGTGATCCAGAACCGTCGCTTCTTTGCGACCCCGATCTGGGAAGAGGGTGACAAGCCCGTCCATATTCTGTCGCGCAACGACCCGGCGGCGCTGGCATGGCGGCAATTTGCGCGGCGCTGGCGGGGCGATGGCATCCTGCTCGGTACCGAGGCGGGCGTCGATGTGCTGCTGTACTGGGACGGGCGGCGCTACCGGATTGCCTACGCCAGCGAGGCACCGTGAGCGTTTGGGCTCAGTGCTGGTGCCCCCCGCTGTTAAGGCTCTTGATCACATCCCGCGTCACTTCACCAAAGGCCAGCACCTTGCCGCCCTGGGCCTTGGCGAAGGCCTCGGCGGTCGGCCGCGTGGCGAAGGCCGGCAGGTTCGGGTCGTTCATCGGGCCGAGGGCCTTGGAGCCGAGGACGAAGAAGGCCTTCTTTGCGTCGGTCCACGCCTTGGTGTTGTAGTCGGCCACGTAGATGGCGCCGATGTCGGCAACCTTGTGCTGCTTGTCAAAGAGCGCCATGTTGCCCATGAAACGGAACAGGTCGACCGGCGAGTCGAAGCTGCTGGCGCTCTGGTCGTTGAAGACGATCTGCGCCGTCCATTGGGGTGTGCGGGAGGGGTACATGCCGCACACCGGGCAGCGGGTGGCGCGCTGCACTTGCTGGGGCGACAGATCGGCGGCGCTGGCGGCGACCGGCTGGCCGAGCATGAGTGCGGCCAGAAGAGCGGGTAGCAGGCGGCGGATCATGATCTGGCGCTCGCGGTGCTGACGCGGTCTTCAAGCAGCGGGTCATTGAGCACACAGTCGATGACGGCGCGCAGGTTGTCCCACGGAGCGGCGCCGCAGCGGGTTAGCGGATCGTGGTACAAGTTGCCGTCCGCGGCATGCAAGTGGTTCGGGAAGGTCGCCAGATCCTTGTGAACGGGCGCGGTGTCGATGCGCAGTTCGGCCTCGCCCCAGGCCCAGGCGATGGCGTAGGCATTGGGGGCGGCGATGCGCGCTTCGAGGGTTACGCCATTGTCCAGGCGCACGACGAGGGCATCGAGCTTGACCTCGGCAGGGCCTTCGAGGCGCTCGCCATAGGTTTCGTCGATGCGTGTTGCAAGATCGAAATGCAGGCTCATTTTCCCTGGACCTCCTGGGTGCGGGTGGCCAGCTCGGCCCGTACCTGGCCGTGCAGATCGGTGAGGATGCGTGCCGACAGGTAGTACTCGTAGTTGGGGTGTTCGGACAGCTCGCCGCTGACGATGCATTGAAGGGCTTGCGCTTCGTCGGCGGCACCGAGGCGGCACAGCACTTCGTCGCGCGCCGTGCGCACGTCGTACATCAGCCTGGCGATCCGTTCGATTTCTGCTGCATCTTCGACGGCAAGGTTCTTGTAGAAGGATTCCATGTTCACATCCTCTGGTCTTGGAGGGCGCCACCGTCGAGGCGGGCCATGTCGGGGGTGATCTCGGCGAAGGGGTAAACCTTGCCGCCTTCGCTGTCGGCAAACTTCTGGGCGCCTTCGCGGGTGCCGAAGGACGGGATCGTCGGGCCCATGGCGCCGCGCTTCTTGGAGCCGACCACGTAGAAGGCGGTTTTCGCGTCGGTCCAGGCGCCCTTGGGGGTATCCCAGCTGGTCTTGTCCAGATCCTGCACATAGGCCGCGGTCACCTTGCGGGCCTGTTCGGGCTTGAGGAGCAGGGAGAACATTTCCGTGGTGTCGCAGAAGAGTTCGGGTTCGGGCTGGCCGGCGTAATGGATCTGGGCCTTGGGGCCGGGATAGTCGCCGAGGAGCATGCCGTCGAGCGAGCAGTAGCTGTCCTTGGTGATTTCAACGGGCGTCACGGTGTTGTCGGCGGTCTTGCCGCAGGCGGCCATCAGGCTGGCGACGAGCAGGAGGACGACGGTGTGGGTAACGAGGGGCGCAACTTTCATCGTTCGAATCTCCAGATGGCCACCGCGAGGGGGCCGACAATCCAGGCGAGCATCACGCCGCCGAGGGTGGCAGGGTTGCTCAGGGCTTCGGGGAAGACGGTGGCAAGGCCATACAGGGTGCGTACTTCGTCGAGGCTGAACACGTTGAGGACGCGGAACACGTCGGCCGGATTGAGCAGCAGCAGGTAGGGGAAGATGTCGCCGCCGTAGTCGCCGGCGGTGACCACCAGCGCGCCGAGCAGCAGCAGGTCGAAGACCAGCACGAAGAAGAACCACATGCCGATGGCGAGGCCCGAGGCGCGGGTACGGTCGGCGGCAAACACCGACAGCATCACCGCCAGGCTCAGGAAGGCGAAGCCGAGCAGGATGGCCGAACCCATGAAGCCGGCGTAGTGGAAGAGGGCGTTGAGGTTGAGCTGCGGTGACAGGATCACCCCCACCGCACCGAAACCGGCAATGGTCGAGAAGGCCAGCGCGCCGGCGAGGCCCGCGTACTTGCCGAGGATGAGTTCCTTGCGGGTGATCGGCAACGTGAGCAGCAGATCCAGCGAGCCCCGTTCGCGCTCGCCGACGATGGCGTCGAAGCCGAGAATCAGGGCGATCAGCGGGATCAGGTAGATCACCAGGCTGACCAGTGAGGCGATGGTCACGTCGATGGAGCGGAAACCCACCGCGCCCTGCTGGGCCGCGCCGAAGTAGGCGATGACCAGTGCAAACACGGTGAACACGATGCCGACCGCCAGCACCCAGCGGTTGCGGATGCGGTCCCAGAATTCCTTGCCGGCAATGATGCCGATCTGTCTGAAGTCGATGGAAAACATGGGCTCAGTTCCGGTAGCCGAAGAACACGTCTTCGAGGGACGGCTCGCGCACGTGCAGGTCGCGCATGGTGTCGCCGAGGGTGGCGAGGCGGGTCAGGGCGGGCATCTTGGCGTCGCGGGGCAGGCGGATGTGCAGGGTGTTGCCGGTTTCTTCGATGCTTTCGATGGCCAGCCCTTCGAGCACACGGCCGACTTGTTCGCGCAGGCCGGCGCCGCCGGCAATCTCGAGTGTCAGCGGCAGGTTCATGCCTTCGCGCAGTTCCTGCACGGTGCCGGTGGCGCGGATGCGGCCGTCTTCCATGATGGCGAGGCGATCGACCCGCTCCTGGATCTCGGCCAGGATGTGGGAGGTCAGGACCATCGTCACGCCTTCGCCTTTCAGTTCGCGCAGGATGCGGTAGAAGTCGCGGATGGCGCCGGGGTCGAGGCCGGTGGTCGGTTCGTCGAGAAAAAGCAGGCGCGGCGTGCCGAGCAGGGCCTGGGCGAAGCCGAGGCGCTGGCGCATGCCCTTGGAGTATTCCCGCACGCGCCGGCCGGCGGCATTCGAGAGGCCGACCTTTTCCAGCAGCGCAGGGCATTCCTTGCGTGCCACGGCCTTCAGGTCGGCGAAGAAGTGCAGGGTCTCGAGGCCGGTGAGGTTGTCGTAGAGCACCACGTTTTCGGGCAGGTAGCCGATCTTGCGACGGGTCTCGCGGAAGCGCGGGCCGTTCACCAGATCGCCGTCGAGGCGGATTTCGCCTGCGGTGATGGGGATCAGGCCGAGCATCATCTTGAACAGGGTGCTCTTGCCGGCGCCGTTATGGCCGATCAGGCCGAAAAGTTCGCCGGGGGCGATGGACAGGTCGACACCTTTTACTGCCTGTACGGTGCCGAAATCCTTGGTCACCCCGCGGGCTTCAACGATATTGCTTGCCAAGCCAGTTTCTCCAATCGGAATGTTCGGGGCGCATGCGCGGGTTCTTGTCCACGATGCTGGGGGCGCGCATCAGCGGAAACTGCTGGGCGATGAGGCGCAGGGTCTGGATGGCCGGGCTGGCCAGCAGCAGCTTGACCATCGGGTGCCGCCACGACAGGCGGTCGACCATGTCGTTGGCCTCGTAGGGCACGTCACCGTGGCCGTCGCCGTTGCGATCCCAGCCCACGTAGTTGCTCCAGTGGTTGCCTTCCTTGACGCCCCAGGGCTCGTCCCGGGCGGCGACATATTTCACCTGCTCCCGGTTGGAGATGAAGTCGTTCTTCTCGACCGCGTTGCGCACCGAGCCGGCCCACACGTGCATGCCGACCTGGTTGTCCACCACCAGGTTGCCGCGCAAGGTGTTGTACTCGGCGTCGTAGATGAAGAAGCCACGGGTGTTGCCGGCCACCACGTTGTTCTCGACCAGCGAGTCCTGGATGGTGCGCAGCATGATGCCGTGATCGGTGTTGCCCCATGCCCGGTTGTTGCGCACCACCTGGTTGCGCACTTCCATCAGCGCCAGGCCGCCGCGGTTGAAATAGCTGTCGTTGCCCTCCCACAGGTTGTAGTGGGAGTTCATGTAGTGGGTGCCGTAGCGGCTGTGGTGCATCCGGTTGCCGCGGAACACCGCGTGGTGGGACACATCCACGTAGATCGCATCGCGCACGAAGCTGATGTTGTTGCCGATGATCTGCGCGCCGGTGGTGTTGTAGATCTGGATGCCGTTGCCGCGCTGGGACGAGTCGAGGTCGCGCTTGCCGGTGATGAGGTTGTGCTCGATGCGCACATCGTCCACCTTTTCGATCCACAGGCCGAACAGGGTATAGCTGAAATCACAGTGCGCCACCCTGGCCCGGTGGGCGCCGGGCTGGATGTAGATGCCCGCGTTCTGCCCGCCGAGGCTGGCCCCCGAGTCGCTGATGATGAAGCCTTCGATGCTCACGTCCGGCGCCACCACGCGGATCGTGTCGCCCTTCAAGCCGCCCGAAACAGTTGGCCGGTCCATGCCAATGAGCTTGAGGGGTTTCTCGATGCGCAGGTTTTCCGTATAACGGGCCCGGGCTACGCGAACCGTGTCGCCGGCGGCAGCCTTGACGATGGCCGCCTGGATCGACTCTCCCGGCTGCACCAGCCATTCGGCGCCGCAGGCCGGCCAGGCCAGCCCTGCCAGCAGCAGGGCTGCGATGCAGGAACGGACGAGACAAAAGGGTTTGAGGGCTGGTCGCATGAGCGCAAAGGTATCCTGAACGGCTGCCAGTGTGCGACGCAATGCCGCACTCAGCCTTGATTTGTGTGAATTTGACAAGCTTCCCGCCGTACCCCGAACCCGGGCATGGCGCTGGCAGCTATGCTCCGGCTGCAACCAATGAGCCTGTCTTATCGGGTGGAGTGGCAAGTGAGAGACGAGAAAGTTGATCTGCTGAGATTCGTGGGCCTGGCCATGGTTGTCATGGCCCATGTGGGCGCGCCGACGCTGTTGTTTCAGTTCAGGAATTTCGATGTGCCGTTGATGGTCCTGCTGTCGGGGATTTCCTTTGGGCTGGCGTGGCGCGATGAGCCTTACATGGCCTATGTCTGGAAGCGCATCAAGCGACTGGTGTTTCCGGTGTGGATCTTTCTGAGTGCCTATTTTGCCTTTGTCGGCGTGACCGGCCTGCTGATTCATGTGCCGGACACCGACGTTCTTGTGTCGAGCTATCTGCTGCGCTCGGGTATCGGTTACGTGTGGATCATCCGCATCTTTTTGCTGGTGGCCCTGGTGTCGCCGCTGATTCTGCACTTCCATCGCCGGACGCCGGGGCAGGGACGCTATTTCGCGACGCTGGGCCTCGTGTACGCGGCCTACGAAGCGCTGGTTTTCGTGCTCAAGCCGCCCTTGCAGGGCCTTGCCGGAGCGCTGTTCGAGGAAATGTTCCTGTATCTGGTGCCTTTCGCCATCCTGTTTGCCATCGGCCTGCGCTTCAACACGTTGCGCCGTAGCCAGATTGCCCTGCTGGCCGGGGGCGGGTTGCTGATCTGTGCGGCCTTTGGCGTCGGCTTGTACCTTGTCGAAGGGCGCTTCGTGCCGACCCAGGCGTTCAAATACCCGCCCTTGCTTTACTACCTTTCCTACGCGCTGGGCGTGTCGTCACTGCTCTGGCTGCTGTCCGGGCGCCTGCTGGCCTTGGTACAGGTCTCGCCCTTTTACGTGGCGGTGCGCTTCATGGCGCAGAACAGCATCTGGGCCTACCTGTGGCACATCCCGCTGGTCGAAGCCGTCCGCGTCGATTTTTACCTGAAGTACCCGCTGGTGTTCGTCCTGGCCGGCGTCCTGACCTATCTGCAGGTCACCTTTTTGCAGCGGCTCATCCTGCCGCAGATCCCCAGTCCGGCCATGAGAAAAAACCTCAACCTGGTGCTGACAGGCTAGTTTTGCCTGTGCCCCGGAGAAGGGGCGAGCATGTCGGAAATGTCCTACAGGGAGGTTGTCAAATTCCGTCACGGATTTGGCCGGGTGCCGACAGACGGCCAGGGGAATCAATGTGATCATTAACTCCGTCGATAGATCACGACTTTCCCTACAGGGCTTCACAGAAAGTCCGCCGGGATCAACTTGTTTATTTCGGGCGTGATTCACGTCCGGAAATGTAATGAGTGGAGGAGACAGCTTTGCATACAACACTCAGCCAGGTCGTCAGGATGTCGAAAGGGGAAATGCATGCATTTCACGACGCCAATCAATGTCCTGACGACGACAGGCTTCATCGTTATTACTTCCTGTTGCGGCAAAAACACAGAAAGTCGGGGCGTAAAACCCCCGTGCTGAATACCTTGTGTGCGTTCGGTCCTTACCGCAGTCCGTATGCGGCAAGTTTCATCCAGATCAGCGCCCGTGCGCTGGGCTTGCTGGAGCCGGATGGCGTTGCTTGAAAACATGCCTCACAGGCCGCACACCACCGTTCCGGTGGGTGCGCTGTGGTGAATTTCAATTTTTACTTGAGAGAACTTCCTACATGAATTCGATTACCCATCTGCAAAAAATTGCCGAAGCGGCGTCCGCCAACGGGGACGCTTTCAAGTCCATTTACGATGTCACCCTCAAGGCCAGCGAGCAACTCTTTACGCTGAACAACGACTTTTTCCGTTCGCTTCTCGAAGGCAGCACGACCGCCAAGACCTCCCTGGAGCCTCACGAACTGTTCAATGCGTACGCCAAGCAGCTGGAGCGTGTCAGCGAGTATTTCCGCGAAGCCAGCGACATCGGCAGCCAGACCCAGGTCGAAGTCTTCAAGGTCGGTACGCAGAGTGCCGAGGAAGTGACGCGGGTCTTTTTCGCCCAGCTGGAGGCCTTGTTCAAGTCGTTTCCTGCGGATCAGGCCCACTTTTCGGATGCGTTGAAGTCGGTGGTGAATAGCGTCACTACGACCAGGAAGGCCGCGTAGTAAAGTTTTCGCCTGGGGTATGTCCGGGTAACGCGCCGTAATGCACGAGACGCTTGAATTGCAGGGCTGGCTGGTGAAAATCGCCGCGACGGTGCCGGGCGTGATCTGCTCGTTCAGGTTGCGCCCGGACGGTTCCGTCTGCATGCCTTATGCCAGTGCCGCGCTCGACAAGCTCTACGGACTGCGTCCGGAAGACGTGCGCGAGAACGCGGCTTCGCTGCTGTCGCGGGTGCACTCCGGGGACCTCGGCTACGTCAACGAAACCATTGCCGCCTCGGCCAGAACCATGACGGCCTGGCGGGCCGAGTTCCGCGTGAACCATCCGCGCAAGGGCGAGCTGTGGGTTGAAGGTCATTCGATGCCGCAGCGCGAACAGGATGGCAGCATCCTGTGGCACGGCTTCATCATGGAGATCACCGAGAGAAAGCGCATGGAGGCAGCGCTGCGTGACAGCGAGCGGCTTCATCGCGCCATCGGTGAGTCAATCAGATACGGTGTCTGGGTGTCGGCCCCGGACGGCCGCAACCTGTACACCAGCGATTCCTTTCTCAAGCTGGTCGGGCTGACCCAGGAGAAATGCGCCGATTTCGGCTGGTTCTCCGTGCTCCATCCCGACGATGCCGAGCGCTCCCTCGGTGCCTGGCTGGCGTGCATTGAAAGTGGCGCGGTGTGGGATGTCGAGCATCGCGTCCGTGGCGTCGATGGGGGCTGGCACGACGTGCTGACGCGCGGGGTGGCGGTACGCAACGAGCGCGGCGAGATCACCCACTGGACAGGCATCAACCTCGACATCAGTCGCCTGAAGAAGGTCGAGCAGTCGTTGCGCACCAGCGAGGCGGATCTTCAGCGTGCCCAGGCTGTTGCCCGGACCGGCAGTTGGCGGCTGGATGTACAGCGCAACGAACTGCACTGGTCGGATGAAAACCACCGCATCTTCGGCGTACCGAAGGGGGGCGTGCTGACCTACCAGACTTTCCTGGACACCATTCATCCCGAGGACAGGGCTTTCGTGGATGAATCCTGGCGCGCCGCCCTGCGTGGCGAGCCCTACTGTATCGAGCACCGCATCGTGGTGGGCAGCGAGATCCGCTGGGTGAGGGAGCGGGTCGAGCTCGAGTTCGATTCGCAGGGCAAACTGCTCGCCGGTCTGGGCTGCACCCAGGACATTACCGAACTCAAACAGTCCGATGTGGCCCGCGCGGCCAGCGAGTCACGCTTCCGGCTGGCCATGGAAGCCGTTTCCGGCATGGTCTACGACTGGGATCGGGATGCCGATTCGGCCTATTGTTCCGTTGGTCTCAGCCGTGTTTTCGGAATCCGCGATGTGGAGTCGCAGGTCAGCAGAAGCTGGTGGCGGGCCCGGGTCAATCCGGACGATCTGCGCCTGATCCGTGCCGAGGTCGTGCGCTGCATGCGGGCACGTCGCGACCGGATTCACGTGGAATACCGCATGCGCCACGCCGACGGCCGGTGGATGTATCTCTCCGACAGCGCCCGTCTTGTCCGTGATGCCAGCGGGCGGGTGTTGCGCGTGGTCGGCAGCCTCACCGATATCAGCGCCCGCAAGGATGCGGAGGCGGCGCTGCTGCGCCTGAACGACACCCTCGAAGAAAAAGTGGCCGCCCGCACCTTCGAGGCCGAGACACGCAGCCGCGCCTTGCTGGAGTCCGAACGCCTCACGCGGGCCACCATCGATGCCCTCAATTCATCGCTGTGCGTCCTCGATGCCGACGGTTTCATCATCGCGGTGAACCGCGCCTGGCGCGACTTTGCGTCGGCCAACGATGGCGATCCGGAGAATATGAGCGAGGGCGCCAACTATCTGGTGATCTGCGATGCGGCGGCGCGGGCTGGCTGCGCCATTGCCACGCAGGTGGCAGAAGCCATTCGCCATGCCATCGCCGGGCGGCGCGAAGATTTTTCAATCGAATATGAATGCGACTCCCCGGACCAGCGCCGCTGGTTCATCCTGACCCTGAGCTGTTTTCAGGGCATCGGGCCGCTGCGCATGGTTGTTCTGCACAAGAACATCACCGAACGCAAGCTGGCGGTGGAGGCCGAGGCCGAGAGCGCCAGGCGTCTCAAGCGGCTGGCGGCCCACCTGGAAACCGTGCGCGAGGAACAGAACGCGACAATTGCCCGCGAAGTGCACGATGAACTCGGTGGCACGCTGACCATGCTCAAGCTCGGTCTGGCCACCACGGTCGACAGCCTGGCCCTCGATTCGCCGATGCAGGCCCGCTTCGATCAACTGCTGGGGCAGGTGGATGCCGCACTCAAGACCGTCAAGCGCATCTCTGCCGGTTTGCGCCCGGCCATGCTCGACACCCTCGGCCTGGTGGCGACGGTAAACTGGCACGCCGCCGGTTTTTCACGCATGACCGGTATTGCCACCAAGGTGCATATGCCCAAATACCTCAGTCTCTCGCCAGTGCGTGACACCGCGGTTTTTCGCATCGTGCAGGAGGCCCTGACCAACATCGCCCGCCACGCCAGTGCCACGCAGGTCAACATCACCATGCACAAGCACCTGGGCATGCTGACCGTCGAAGTCTGTGACAACGGCGTGGGCCTGAGCGAGAGTGACCGCCACAAGAGCGACTCCTTCGGCTTGATCGGCATGCACGAACGCGCCCAGTATCTGGGAGGGTGGCTGTCGATCGTCGGCACCCCGGGCGAGGGCACTTGCCTGAGCCTGCACCTGCCGCTCGAAGACTGGGTAAACAACATGGGAACGGATGATGGCGACAGTATTGATCGTCGATGACCACGCGGTAGTGCGCTGTGGCCTGCGCCAGTTTCTGGCCGATACCGAAGACCTTGCCATTACGGCCGAGGCCGCCAGCGGGCAGGAGGCGATTGCCCTGGTCCAGACTGGCGAGTGGAGTCTGGTGCTGCTGGATATTGCCCTGCCGGACCTGAGTGGCCTGGAGGTACTCAAGCAGATCAAGCGCCTGCGCCCGAATCTGCCGGTGCTGATCTTCAGCATGTTCTCGGAGGACGAGTTCGCCATGCCGTCCCTCGAGGCCGGCGCCTCCGGCTATCTCAACAAGGACAGCCCGCCCAACCAGATTCTCACCGCCATTCGCACGGCGGTGACCGGATCGCGCTATGTCAGTCCGACCCTGGCCGAGAAACTGCTGGCGGGCGTTGCGCCCACCGGCCGCAAGATGGCCCACGAAGCCCTGTCACGGCGTGAGGCCGAAGTGCTGCTGATGCTCAGCAAGGGCACTTCGCTGACGAAGATCGGTGAGATGCTCCAGGTGAGCGTGAAAACCGTGAGCACCTACCGGACGCGCATCGTGGAAAAGCTCGGCCTCCAGTCGAACGCCGAGCTGACCCGTTACGTCATCGAGCACCGCCTGGGCTGATCAGGCGGCCTCGCGGGAGCGCTTGGCTTCGGCCAGCAGGAAGCGCTGGTAGTCGTCCAGGTCGCCATCGAAGGGCTCGATGCCGCCGCGGGTGACCAGCCAGAACTCGTCGCACACGGCGCGCAGCAGGGCGCGGTCGTGGCTGACCAGCATCACGGTGCCTTCGAACTCGTTGAGGGCCACGCTGAGGGCTTCACGGGTGGCCAAGTCCAGGTGGTTGGTCGGCTCATCGAGCAGCAGCAGGTTGGGGCGCTGCCAGACGATCATGCACAGCACCAGCCGGGCCTTTTCGCCGCCGCTCATGGTGCCCACGGGCTGCTTGACCATCTCGCCACTGAAATTGAAGGTGCCCAGGAAACTGCGCAAGTCCTGCTCGCGGCCGGCTACGGCGCGGCCACCGGCAGCGATGGTGTCCTTGGCCAGACGGATCATGTGCTCCATCGGGTTGTCCAGCGGACGCAGCACGTCGAGTTCCTGCTGGGCAAAGTAGCCGATGTTGAGACCCTTGCCTTCGGTGATCTCGCCGGTGATCGGGGCCAGCGCGCGGGCCACCGTCTTCACCAGCGTCGATTTACCCTGGCCGTTGGCACCCAGGATGCCCAGACGCTGGCCGGCATGCACCGAGCGGTTGATGTTCTTGACGATGACGGTGGGCGGCGTGCCGGCGGGGGCGTCGTCGAGGGGCGGGTAGCCGAAGCTCACGTCCGTCATGGCCAGCATGGGGTTGGGCAGGTTGGCGGGCTCCTGGAATTCGAAGGTGAAGTCGGCGTCGGCGAGCACCGGGGCGATCTTCTCCATGCGTTCGAGCGCCTTGACCCGGCTCTGGGCCTGCTTGGCCTTGCTGGCCTTGGCCTTGAAGCGGTCGATGAACTTCTGCAGGTGGGCGATCTTGTCGGCCTGCTTCGAAACGGCAGCCTGCTGCAATTCGAGCTGCTCGGCGCGCATGTCCTCGAACTTGCTGTAGTTGCCGCCATAGCGCACCAGCTTGGCGTTGTCGATGTGCAGCGTGACAGTGGTGATGGCGTCGAGGAATTCCCGGTCGTGACTGATCACGATGAGGGTGCCGTTGTAGCGCTTGAGCCAGGCTTCCAGCCACACCAGGGCGTCGAGGTCCAAGTGGTTGGTCGGCTCGTCGAGGAGCAGCAGATCCGACGGGCACATCAGCGCGCGGGCCAGTTGCAGGCGCATGCGCCAGCCGCCCGAGAAGCTGTTCACCGGGTTGTTGAGTTCCGACACCTTGAAGCCGAGGCCGAGGATCAGGGCCTGGGCGCGGGCTTCGGCGTCGTGGGCGCCGGCGTCGTGCAGGTCCATGTAGGCATGGGCCATGCGCATGCCGTCGTCGGTGGCCTCGGAAGCGGTGACTTCGTTCTGGGCGGCGAGCAGCACGGTGTCGCCCTCGATCACGAAGGCGGTGGCGCTTTGCTCGGTCTCGGGCATGTCCTGGGCGACCTGGGCCATGCGCCACTGGGTCGGGATCGAGTAATCGCCGCCGTCTTCATGCAGCGTGCCGTTGAGCAGGCCGAACAGGGTGGACTTGCCGGCGCCGTTGCGGCCTACCAGGCCAACCTTTTCGCCGGGGTTGAGGGTGACGGACGTGCTGTCGAGCAGCACCTTGGCGCCGCGGCGCAAGGTGACGTTTTTGAGGGTGATCATGGGTGGGGAATGCACAGAGAAGTCGCGCATGATAGCGACCGCAGCAGGCCGGGCCTATGAATATTTGGGCTTTCCGGTCAAGTGGGGGGTGACATCGTTTCGATGGATGTTGCGTTTGCGCATACCCGGGCGGCCCTGCCGGTGCAAGAATGACCGGCACAATCAACGGGAGGACCATGCCATGAGCCACAAACACCGCAATGTTCTCGAAGCGATCTTTCGCGACCCCATCAGCAGCAACATCCAGTGGCGCGAGGTCGAATCCCTGCTCAATCACCTCGGCGCGAGCATCGATCCCAGCCACGGGGCGCGCTTTCGCATTGTTTTGAACCGCCACGAGTTCTTCGTGCATCACCCGCATCACGGCAACGAGTTTCTCAAGACCGAAGTGAAGCACCTGCGGGAATGTCTGGCGGCTGCGGGAGTGAGTTTGTCGGCCTACGATGCAGAACGGGGCTGAATGATATGTCTTGTGACCGGCCAGAACTGTCTTCCGACTGGCCGTATAAACGTTCCGATAGTCCGGAACTGTCTTGAGCGTCGTCGGAACAATGTTCTGGGCTATCGGAAAGGTCTTTCGATAGTCTGGATAAGTGTTTCGACCCGTCGGAAGTGTGTTCCGATTAATCGTGAGACGCTTTGGGCCAGTCGGGAAAGGATTTGCAGGGGCGACTGAGTTTGCCCCTGCACGTCGCCTCTATACTTGCAGGGCGCCGATGCTCTTCAAGCCGATGAACAACACAGCCCCGATGAGCAAATTCTTGAAGCTCACGTAGCAGATCATGTCCATCACCGTCGCGCGGCGGTACAGGTGGCCCCACCAGGGGCCTTCCTTGACGTAGGGCTTGGCGTCGAGGCGGACGAAGACTTCCAGCACGCTCCAGCCAAACCACCAGCCGATGATGGCGCCGGCTTCGAGGCGGCCCATGGCGGCCAGCACCCACGCCACCGTGGCGGCGATGGCCAGTGCAAAGCCTGCACCCTGAATAAGCTTGCGCGCCGGCTGGCCGCGGCCGGCCCACGGCCACAGGTGATCCCAGGCTTCGGCAGCCAACCATTTGAGGCCGTGGGCGTTGCCGTAAGCGGGCTGGCGGAGTTCGGTCTTGTCGGCGATGGTCATGCTGCGGCACCTTCCTGCTTCTTGTCGGCGGGAACCGGGTGGATCGGGATGTAGTAGCCCTTGCCATTGATCGGGGTGAGGGGCTGGCCGGCCTTGGTGCGGCGCTTGCGCTCCTGGGCCAGCGGCGGGCAGGCGTGGTCGTCGTAGTAGAGAACCATGCAGTCGAGGCACAGCATGCATTCACGCTGGTCGATGTTGCCCTTGGTGTCGATGGCCAGCGAGCCGCAGCCCTTGGCGCAGGCCTTGCACGAGGTGCATTCGTCCTTCCGCTTGAGTCCGAACCAGCGGAAGGTGGTCGGCATGGCCAGCGCGGCGCCCAGCGGGCACAGGTATTTGCAGAAGGGCCGCTCGGTGAAGATCGACAGGCCCAGCAAACCGGCGGCGAACAGGCTGTAGGGCCAGCTGCGGTTCATGATGCCGACGAGGAAGGTGGTCTTGAAGGGTTCGACTTCAGCGAGCTTTTCGGCCAGGCCCATGTTGAAGAAGGACACCGCCAGCAGGCCGAAGAAGACGGCGTATTTCACCCACTTGAGCTTGTCGTGCAGCTTTTGCGGCAGGTGGAACTGGAAGCGCTTGAGGCCGACGGCCTGGCCGATCTTGTAGAGCAGCTCCGACAGGGACCCGAAGGGGCACAGCCAGCCGCAGAAGAAGCCGCGGCCCCACACGAAGACCGTGACGATGATGAAGATCCAGAAGACGAAGATCAGCGGATCGGACAGGAACAGCTCCCACTTCCACTGGAAGAGCAGGGAGTGGAACCAGGTGAGCACCTGGGTGATGGAGGGCTGGGCCATGGCGGTGAAGCCGACGAAGCCGATGGACACCACCCAGGCGGTGTATTTGAAGGCATTCACCGGCCACTTGTTCTTGTGGGTGGAGCGGCGTACCAGCTTGTCGCGGCTGGCGTAGGCGGCCGAAATCAGCAGCAGGAAGACGGTGAAGGCGCCGATTTCGACGGCGCGCTCCTTCCACACCTTGAGCCAGGTGGGGTCGGGCTTGATGACGAGCGGGCGGCCGCCTTCGAGGTATTTGGCGTCGAGCCAGTATTCCTTGTCGAAGTTGGCGAAGGTCTTGGCGGAGGTTTCCTTGTCGATCTTGTTGCCGAGGAAGACCAGCTTCCAGGGGTAGGCAGCCGAGAAGCTCTTGCCGCGGATGATGAAGATGGCCGATTCGTCGAAGGCCGGTGCGCCGGGGGCGGACACGCCCCACAGGTTCACGTAGTCGAGGTCGCGGAAGGTGAAGCTGTCCTTGTCCTGGCGCACCTGGACCCGGTCGTAGAGGCCGCCGCGCACGAAGCCGGAGCCCTTGAAGGAGTCCATGCCGGCCGTCTTGACGATGAAGATGGCGTGTTCGCCGGGCAACAGGCGGCTCATCAGGCCGTCGTAGGCATACTTGCCCAGGATGGCCCGGCCGATGGCGGGCTCGTTGAGGTAGCCGAACCACAAGTCCATGTAGGGGCGGCCGTCGCTCTTGAGGCCAACCTCTTCGGCCTTGACGACAAGGCGCTGGACGCTGCCGTCTTCCACCAGATCGGCCCAGCTGGGGGTGGCGGTGGAGGCGATGAATCTGGCCTGCGGGCGATGCACCGGTTTGAGGATGCCGACCTGCCGGGCGACTTCGTTGCCGGAGGTCATCATCACCTGGTTCTGGGCGATGACGGTGACGGTGGCGCCGGTGATGGCGTCGAGGCCGATGAGGTGCTCGTCGGGGCGGGATTTGCCGATCTCGATGTTGTCGCCGACGAACTTGCCGAGGTACTGGTTGTTGAACTTGACCAGCGCAGTTTCGGGGATGCCGAGCAGCAGGATGGGTTCGGAGTGCTTGAGGATCTTGACGCCGGTGAAGTGGCCGGTGGTGTCCATGCCGATCAGTGTGACGACCGGCTTGCCTGAGTAGGCCGGAATGTCAGTGATGTCGGTGGACAGCATGACGTAGCCGAGGAGCTTTTTCTGTCCGGCTTCGTCCTTGTAGGCTTCGACGAAGGGCGGCTGGCCGCGGCGCTCGGAAAACGAGGTGGCGCCGGGCATGACGTCCTTGCACGGGGTGTAGTCGCACATCTTCGGTGCGGTGGACAGCTCCGGCGGGAGCTTGACTTCGTAGGTGTCGGCGAGCGCGGTACCGCTCAGCAGGGCAGAGGCGAAACAGGGGAGGAGACGGCGCAGGGCGCGCAGGGAGAGCATCGAGTGACTCCGCTAATCAGTATGTCAACGGATTCTGATGTTCGGTGGCGCGGGGCGCCTTAAGCTGGGTCAATTTGCCGCAGAGGCCGGGCTGGAACGAAAAAAGGGGAGACGCGGACGTCTCCCCAAATTACAGCTTCGATAAGGAACTCTTGCTTACTTCTCGACGATCATCCGCGAGCGCATTTCGAGGTGCAGCGCGTGGCAGAAGTTGGTGCAGTAGCACCAGTAGACGCCGAGCTTGTCGACCTTGAAGGTGACCGACTTGGTTTCCTGCGGATTGACGAGGAAGTTGATGTCGTACTTCGGAATCGCGAAGCCGTGGGTCAAGTCTTCGACCTTGTCGAGGTTGGTGAGGATGAGGGTGACTTCATCGCCCTTCTTGACGGTGAATTCCGGCAGGCTGAACGACGGTGCCTGCGACACCATCTTCACGGTGACCTTGTTGCCATTGCGGAAGACGCCCGATTCCTTCGCGTCCTTCACGGCGTTCGGGAATTCGTCGAGGTTGTAGACCTGGCGGGTCTTGACGAGGTCGCGACGGACGATGATGGAGTCGTGCGGCTCGGAATACACGGCGTGATCGGCCACGACCTTCATCTTGTCGCCGCTGATGTCGATCAGCTGGGCGGTTTCGGGGTGCAGCGGGCCGACCGGCAGGAAACGATCCTTGGAGAACTTGTTGTCGGACAGGAAGTACTTGCCGTCCGGCGCCTTGGTTTCGCCCATGGAGGTGAAGCCGTGGCCCGGCTGGTATTGCACGTCCACCCGGTCAAGCACGACCTTGGCGTTCTTGTCGCCCTTGAAGGACTGGATTGCCGCTTCGACGTTCCACTTCACGATCTGGCTGTCGAGGAACAGGGTGGTGAAGGCGTTGCCCTTGTTGTCGAAGCCGGTGTGCAGGGGGCCGAGGCCGATTTCCGGTTCGGCGACGACGGCTTCGCGGGCTTCCTTCAGCTCGCCGTTGAACCACTTCAGCACGAGGTCGTGCTGGATGACGCTGGCGGTGGGGGAGAGCTTGCCGGAGCACACGAAGTACTTGCCGTCCGGGCTGGCGTTGACGCCGTGCGGGTTCTTCGGAATCGGCACCGAGCAGGTCAGCGCGGTTTTCGGGTCCTGGTTGGCGGCCTTGGTGCCATCGACGACGGGCACCTTGGAGCTGCCGTAGGTGCGAGTCTTGCCGGCCTTGACCGCTTCTTCGATGCGGGCAATGTTGAAGAACAGGCAGGCATCGTGCTCGGACGACATCATGTCCTGGTAGTGCGCGCCCATCTCGGTGTTGTACTGGTTGGTGGCAGCCAGCTTGCCGTCGTAGGAGGTGGCCACCAGGTCGCAGTTGCCGTCGATCAGTACCTGCCAGCGCACTTCCATGGATTCGGAATCCACGCAGGTGAACAGCGAGTGGTACTTGGTCGGGTCGTTCATGTCGTTGCCGTCGTTGGGCAGCGGAATGGAGAACTCGGCGCCGCAGAACACGCGGGTGGTGTGGTTGATCTTTTCATCGACCGGATCGCGCTTGTCCGGGAAGGTGCCGTGGAAGCCCTGGATGTTGGGCAACTCGGTGATCTTGTCGCATTCCATGGTGTCCATGCGGATGCGCGCCAGACGGCTATGGATCTTGTCGTTCACGAACATGTACTTGCAGTCGTACATGCCGTCCACGTAGGTCTGGTGAACGTGGTGGGTGTCGCCGGTGTGGTACTTCAGGCTGCCGTCGGCCTTGGTGCCGAGGATCGCCTTGGATTCGTTGGTGATGCCCCAGCCGACCAGGCAGTCCATGTTGAACACCGGAATGCGCTTGAACAGGCGGCCGGAAGGCAGGCCGTAGATGCGCACTTCGCCGGAGTGACCGCCGCTGGAGAAGGAATAGTATTCATCGAGCTGGCCGGGGGCGACTTCGTACTTGCCGAACTCCCCTGCTGCATGTGCGGCCGGAGCGGCACCGGCAGGTGCGCCGGCGGCGGGTGCAGCCGCTTCCTGTTTGCAGGCGGACAGGCCAACGGAAAGGCCTGCACCGGCGAGGCCGGCGAGGGCGGCGGTGTTCAGGAATTTGCGGCGTGCCGGAACGGCGGTTTGATCGTCGTGCTTGATGTCTTCGGTGCTCATTGTTGGTCTCCGTAATCCCTGGGCCTGAAGCGAACTTGCCGCACTGGCGGCGTTGGTAGACGAAGCAGGGAGCGGAGAGGTCGGGCTGCGACACGCTGTCCCTGCGGCAATCTGTCGCAGCGAACTTTAGGTGCGTGGCCCGGGAAAAAAATTGACCGTGGGCAAGAATCACCGAAGACGACGGGAAAATGCGCGGAAAAGGAGTGTGGTGTCTACAGCGTATTCTAATACGCTGATGGAGAAGGGCTTTTTGGGGCGAGGGGACGCTGCTCTAGCCACGCAGGGCGGAGCCGGCCTGCAGCAGCACCAGCAGTGCACCGTCGCCACCGTCGTGAGGGCGGGCCTGGCAGAAGGCGAGGATGTCTTCCCGCTGGGCGAGCCAGCCGCGCGACAGGTGCTTGAGCACCGGGATGCGTCCCGGTGAGCCGTGGCCCTTGCCGTGGATGACGCGCAGGCAGCGGCGACCCTGCTGGAGGGAGGCGGCGATGAAGTGGGCCAGGCTGGCGCGGGCTTCGTCGCGGGTCAGGCCGTGGAGGTCGAGTTCGCCCTGCACGACCCAGCGTCCGCGGCGCAGGTCGGTGAGAACCCGGCGCGGCAGGCCGCTACGCAGGTAGGCCGCTTCGTCGCCGGTGTCGAGGCGGTCCTCGAAGGTGAGGGGCGCTTCAAGGGCTTCACGCAGCACTTCGCGTTCGTCTTCTTCGCGCTTGAGGGGCCGTGGTGCGGGCACGGGGCGGGCGACGTCGGCGAGGTTCTTGTCCTTGAGGGGGGCTACTTCGCCGGCGATGTGGCGGAAGAGCTTGGTTGGATCACGGAGGATGCGTTCGTCGATGGCCTGGACGGGCGGCGCTTCCCATTGGTCCACGGCACGCACCTGGGCATTGATCTGCTGGCGCTGCAGGCTCAGGTCGGCGCGGTTGAAGTCCTTGATCGGGGCAATGTCGCCGAGGGCGGCACGGAACACGGCCAGCGGGTCGTTCTCGTCGATGCGCGGGGCACGGCGCGGGGTGTCTGCTTCGGCTTCGACGATCTGTGGACGCGGCACCGGTGCGGGCTTCGGGATGCCGAGTTCGGCCTGCCCCGCGCTGCGCAGGGGCTGAATGCGGCCGACCTCGCTGCGAAACAGCGTGCTGTCGTCGGGTTCGGCTGGAACTGCCTTGACGGCCGGCTTCGGTCGCGGGCTGATTGCCGAGGGAACGCGGTTCCTGAGGGCCTTGAGGGCGTCGAGTCCGGTGCTGCGCTTGTCCTTGCCCATGGCGTGCGAAAGGTGATGTCCAATGAAAAACGGACCGGGATGCCCGGTCCGTTGGGGGGCGAGAGCCGGTTTTAGCCGGCGAGACCCAGGCTGTCGAGGTAGCGTTCGGCGTCGAGTGCGGCCATGCAGCCGGTGCCGGCGCTGGTGACGGCCTGGCGGTAGATGTGGTCCTGCACGTCGCCGGCGGCGAAGACGCCCGGTACGCTGGTGGCCGTGGCGTTGCCCTTGCGGCCGCCGTGGGTGACGATGTAGCCGCCTTCCATCTCGAGCTGACCTTCGAAGATGTCGGTGTTGGGCTTGTGGCCGATGGCGATGAAGACACCCTTCAGAGTGACGTCCTTGGCCTCGCCGCTCTTCACGTTCTTGATGCGCATGCCGGTCACGCCGGTCTGGTCACCCAGCACTTCTTCTAGGGTCGAGTCGAGTTCGAGGACGATTTTGCCGGCGGCGACCCGCTCGTTGACCTTGTCGATCAGGATGCGCTCGGCCTTGAACTTGTCGCGGCGGTGCACGAGGGTGACCTTGCTGGCGATGTTGGCCAGGTACAGGGCTTCTTCGACAGCCGTGTTGCCACCGCCGACCACGGCGACTTCCTGGTTGCGGTAGAAGAAGCCGTCGCAGGTGGCGCAGGCGGAAACGCCCTTGCCGGCAAAGGTTTCTTCGGAGGGCAGGCCGAGGTACTGGGCGCTGGCGCCGGTGGCGATGATCAGCGCGTCGCAGGTGTATTCGCCCGCATCGCCCACCAGGCGGATCGGCTTTTCAGCCAGATGCGTGGTGTGGATGTGGTCGAAGATCATTTCGGTGTTGAAGCGCAGGGCGTGCTTTTCGAAGCGCGCCATCAGCTCGGGGCCTTGCACGCCGTCGGCGTCGGCGGGCCAGTTGTCGACCTCGGTGGTGGTCATCAACTGGCCGCCCTGGGCGATGCCGGTGATGAGCACGGGGTTCAGGTTGGCGCGGGCGGCATAGACCGCGGCGCTGTAGCCGGCGGGGCCGGAGCCAAGGATGAGCAGCTTGATGTGACGAGTGGCCATCTGTGTGGGTCTTTCCGATGTCTGGGGCAAGGAAGACCGATTATAAAGCGCTCCGTTCCCTGTGACTTTCCGAAATGCAGCGCTCTTCTTGCTGATTCAGGGCTCGGCGCCAATCGTCGATGCTCAAGTTTGTTTTATACTTGACCGTTGTATGTGCATGATGAATTTGTCACGTCATCCACAAATTGATTTGCATTTTGCCTAGGGGAGCCCCATATGACCGTTACCAGCTCAGTGTCCACGATTGCCCTGCGGACTTTTCCTATCTTCCAGGGCCTCGGCGATGACCGGCTGGCTGCCGTTGCGCGTTGCGCGATGATGCGACGGGTCCCGCGGGGCTCTGCGGTCGTGCATGAAGGCGATCGTACCGATTTTGTCTACTTTGTGCTGACCGGCAACCTGAAGGTGATGGTGAGCGACGAGGATGGGCGTGAAGTGATCCTGACCATTCTTGGCCAGGGTGAAATGTTCGGCGAGATGGGGGTTCTCGACGACAGCCCCCGTTCTGCCTCGGTGGTGGCCGTGTCGCCGTCTGATCTGGTGACCATTGCCAAGACCGATTTCAAGCGCCTCATGCAGGACAACTTCGATCTGGCCTGGCATGTGATGTGCAACCTGACGCGCCGTCTGCGAGACGCTGATCGCAAGATCGAAAGCCTCGCGCTGATGGATGTTTACGGCCGTGTGGCGCGCCTGCTCCTCGAGATGTCGGAAGAGGTCGATGGTCTGAAGATCGTCAAGAAGAAGATCTCCAAGCAGGACATCGCCAAGATGATCGGTGCCTCCCGCGAGATGGTCAGCCGGGTCATGAAGGATCTCGGCTTGCGTGGCCTGATCGAGGAAACCGACGGGGGCATCATCCTGCGGGAGCAAATCATCGATTTGTGACTGGTCCGGAAATCCTTCCTTACTCATTCGGAACCTGAGCAGGCGGGGACGACCAGAGACCCTGGTTTATAATCAAAGCGCGGTGTATGCCGCGCTTTTGCTTTTTTTGTATCGCCCCCGGTATCGCCCCAGCTCCCACTCATGCTCAATCGTCCTTCCACCCGTCCACTTCCCCTGCCGGAGAAGATCTCCAGCCTGTTGCAGGAAGCCCGCTGGCTGCTCCTCGGTGTGCTGGCGCTTTATGTTGCCATGATCCTGTTCGGCTACTCCAAGGCTGATCCGGGCTGGTCCCACGCGGTGCAGGTGGAGCGGGTGAGTAATCCGGGCGGGCGTTTCGGCGCCTGGATGTCGGATCTGCTGTTCTATCTTTTCGGTCTGTCGGCCTGGTGGTGGGTGGTTTTCCTTGGCTTCGGGCTGGCGATCGGCTTTCGTCGCCTGCAGATGCACTTCGGTGCCGATCGGCGCTCCTTCTTTGTTGTGTTGTTCGGTTTTCTGGTGGTGCTGGTGGCGAGCAGCAGCCTTGAGGCGATGCGCTTCCACACCCTGAAGGCGACGTTGCCGCTGGAGCCGGGCGGTGTCATCGGCCTCGAGCTGGGCGGTCTGGTGCTTCAGTATCTGGGTTTTACAGGCGGCACGCTGCTGCTGCTGGCCCTGATTGCCGGCGGGTTGAGCCTGTTCTCGGGGATCAGCTGGGTCGAGGCTTCCGAGGTCCTCGGGGCTGGTCTCGAAAAGGTGTGGATGTTTGTGACCAACGGCTTCCAGACCTGGCAGGATCGACGCGTTGGCCGGGAAGTGGCCCAGAAGCGTGAGGCCGTGGTCGAGGTCCAGCGCAAGAAGGAAGAGGCCGCGCCATCTCAGCCGGTACGCATCGAGCCGGCAATGTCCGAGGTGGTCAAGGCCGAGGTGGTCAAGGCCGAGGTGGTCAAGGCCGAGGTGCTCAAGGTCGAGCCTGTGCAGAAGGAGCGCTCGGAGCCGGTGTTCGCCGAGGCACCGCAGAGGCCGCATCCCGCCCCGGTGTTCACCCAGGCTCCGCCCAAGCCGAGGCCGGCGCCCCCCCCGCTGATGGAGCATTCCGGCGGCCCGTTGCCACCGCTGTCGCTGCTTGATATTCCCTCCCATGATGTGGAGCCGCCGTCGCCCGAATCCCTGGAGTTCACGTGCCGCGTGATCGAACGCAAGCTGGCTGATTTTGGCGTCGAGGTGAAGGTGCTGGCGGCCTATCCCGGCCCGGTGATCACCCGTTTCGAGATCGAGCCGGCGGTGGGCGTGAAGGGTAGCCAGGTGGTCAATCTGGTCAAGGATCTGGCCCGGGCGCTTTCGGTGGTGAGTATCCGTGTCGTCGAGACGGTGCCCGGCAAGGCTTGCATGGCCCTCGAATTGCCCAATCCCAAGCGCCAGACCGTGCGCCTGTCGGAAATCCTCGGTTCCAAGGTCTACCACGACATGCAGTCGCCACTGACCGTGGCGCTCGGCAAGGACATCGGTGGTCAGCCGATGGTCGCCGACATCGCCAAGACGCCGCACCTGCTGGTGGCCGGTACCACCGGTTCGGGCAAGTCGGTGGGCATCAACGCGATGATCCTGTCGCTGCTCTACAAGTCCGAGCCGAGCGACGTGCGTTTGATCCTCGTCGATCCGAAGATGCTCGAACTGTCCATCTACGAAGGTATCCCGCACCTGCTGGCGCCGGTGGTGACTGACATGAAGCATGCCGCCAACGCGCTCAACTGGTGTGTGGCAGAGATGGAAAAGCGCTACAAGCTGATGTCCTCCCTTGGTGTGCGCAACCTGGCCGGCTACAACAAGGCCGTTGCCGATGCTGCCAAGGCCGGCTCGCCGCTCACCAACCCGTTTTCGATCACCCCGGAAAGCCCCGAGCCCCTTGACAAGCTGCCCTACATCGTGGTGATCATCGACGAGCTGGCCGACCTGATGATGGTGGTCGGCAAGAAGATCGAGGAGTTGATTGCCCGTCTGGCCCAGAAGGCCCGGGCGGCCGGTATCCATCTGATTCTCGCCACCCAGCGCCCCAGCGTGGACGTGATCACCGGCCTTATCAAGGCCAACATCCCGACCCGCATGGCCTTCCAGGTGTCCAGCAAGATCGACTCCCGCACCATTCTCGACCAGATGGGCGCCGAGGCGTTGCTGGGGATGGGCGACATGCTCTACCTGGCGCCGGGCACTGGCCTGCCGATTCGCATGCACGGCGCTTTCGTGGCCGACAACGAAGTGCACCGGGTGGTCGAATACCTCAAGTCTCTTGGTGCGCCGGATTACATCGAGGGCATCCTGGCGCCGTCGGAGGAGGAGGGCGGTGACCTGCTCGGTGGCGGCGAAGGCGGCGGTGAGGGCAGTGAAGCGGATCCGCTCTACGATCAGGCCGTCGAGATCGTCCTCAAGACCCGTCGGCCATCGATTTCACTGGTTCAGCGGCATCTGCGCATCGGCTACAACCGGGCTGCTCGCCTGATCGAACAAATGGAGCGCTCGGGACTGGTTTCGTCCATGGGCACCAATGGCAATCGGGAAGTGGTTACGCCACCCCGCGAAGGAGAATGATGTTTCGCACCCCCACGCTGCGCGCCCTCGGGCTCGCGCTGTTATTCGCTGCCGGTTCGGTCCACGCAGACGGGCTGGCCCAGCTCAAGCAGTTCATGGACGGCACTCGGACGGCACGGGGCAGCTTCACCCAGCAGGTCTTCTCCAAATCGGGACGCAAGCCCCAGCCGGCGAGCGGCACCTTCGCATTCTCGCGGCCGGGCAAGTTCCGGTGGATCTACGAAAAGCCTTATGCCCAGTTGCTGGTGGGCGATGGCTCCAAGCTGTGGGCCTACGATCAGGAACTCAATCAGGTCACGACCAAGAAGCTTGGTCAGGCGCTCGGCAGCACGCCAGCGGCGATCCTGGCGGGCGACAACTCCCTCGACAGGAACTTCGTGCTCAAGAACGCCGGTGATGCCGACGGGCTGGAGTGGATCGAAGCGACGCCGAAGGCCGAGGACAGCAGTTTCGAGCGCATCCGCATGGGCTTTGCCGGCGGTCAGCTGAAGGCGATGCTGCTCAATGACAACTTCGGCCAGACCACTTCGCTGCTCTTCGGGCAGATCGAGCGCAACCCTTCCCTCGACGCCGGCTTGTTCCGTTTCACGCCGCCCAAGGGCGCTGACGTGGTGGGTGAGTAAGCACAGGTTTTCGTACTTTCATGGCTGATCTTTTCGATTCTCTCGATCCGCCGCGTCTGCCGCTGGCGGAAGCCATGCGTCCGCAGACGATTGCGGACGTGATCGGCCAGAAGCACCTGCTCGGGCCTGGCAAGCCGCTGGCACTGGCCTTTCAGTCGGGCAAGCCCCATTCGATGATTCTGTGGGGGCCGCCCGGGGTCGGCAAGACAACGCTCGCACGCTTGATGGCACGGGCCTTCGACGCGGAGTTCACGGCCCTGTCGGCGGTGTTTTCGGGGGTGAAGGACATCCGTGAGGCGATTGCCCAGGCCGAAGTTGCACGTACCCGCGGGCGCCACACGATCCTGTTCGTGGATGAAGTCCATCGCTTCAACAAGGCCCAGCAGGATGCCTTCCTGCCTTTTGTGGAGCAGGGGCTGGTGACGCTGGTCGGGGCAACGACCGAAAATCCGTCTTTCGAGGTGAATTCGGCGCTGTTGTCGCGGGCGGCGGTTTACGTGCTGCAGCCGTTGAGTGCCGACGAACTGGGCGAGCTGTTCGAGCGGGCGCGGGCCTTTGCCTGCCCTGAACTGGTTTTTGAGGATGATGCCCGTGACCGCCTGACCGGCTTTGCCGATGGTGACGCCCGGCGCATGCTGAACTTGCTGGAGCAGGTCGAGACGGCGGCCACCACTGCAGGCGTGAATCCGGTGCCGGCTGCCTTCATCGACGATGCGTTGTCGCGCAGCCTGCGGCGTTTCGACAAGGGCGGCGAAGCCTTCTACGACCAGATATCGGCCTTGCACAAGTCGATCCGCGGTTCCGATCCGGATGCCGCGCTGTACTGGCTGTGCCGCATGCTGGATGGTGGTGTCGAGCCGCTGTATCTGGGGCGCCGGCTGGTACGCATGGCGAGTGAGGATATCGGCCTGGCGGATCCGCGCGCGCTGGAAATCACGCTCAATGCCTGTGCCACCTTCGAGCGGCTGGGGTCGCCGGAGGGGGAGCTGGCGCTGGCCCAAGCCGCGGTTTTCCTGGCCTGTGCGGCCAAATCGAACGCGGTTTACAAGGCGTATAATGCGGCGCGCAAGTTTGTGTCCACCGACACGTCCCGGTCGGTGCCGATTCATCTGCGCAATGCGCCGACGAAGCTGATGAAAGAACTCGGCTACGGCAAGGCTTATCGCTACGCCCATGACGAACCGGGCGGTTACGCCGCTGGCGAGAGTTACCTGCCGGACGGAATGGCTCCGCCGGGTTGGTATGAGCCTGTTGGACGCGGCCTGGAGGCGAAAATCGCCGAAAAACTGGAGCGCCTGCGGGAACTCGACCGGGAGTTTGAAGCCCGTGAGGCCCGCGCAGGGCGTGGGTGAATCAGTGTTGGAGTGGGTGGCTCGCTACAAAGCGGGCGCAGGCGTCACGGAAACGCTTGGCCTTGGTAGGGTCGCCACGCTCTTCGGCGGCATCCACGAGGTCAAGCATGAACTGGGTCAGCATCAGGGTGCCTTCGCGAGTCTGAACCAGACCACAGGCAATCTGAGCCGCAGCCGCTTCGGGAATGTCATGGTGCTCGGCAATAATGGCAACGTCCTCGTCGGTGAGGTCGCAGTAATCCAGGCAGTCGCGGATGGATAACATCGGAGTCTCCTTCAATGGTCAAATTGAAATGGCGCCGTCTGCGGACACCTTCTCTTGATTGTGACCTATGAGTTTGTTAAATCAAGAAAAGTTTCACCTTTTTTAGGCTATTAACTTCTTGATTTCTATTGTTTCCAGGGGCGCATGCAAGGCATGCATGTTGCGCTGCAATATAACCGAAAAGCCGTGGTCATGCGAAGCAATTTCCAGGCCGCGACTTTGTCGATAAGCTAGTTTTCTGATTTGAATAGGGATTGTCATGCTTGATGTTCAACTGCTTCGTGCCCGTCTGGATTTTGTTGCGGAGCGCCTGGCGACGCGCGGAATGACCCTCGATGTCACTGCTTTCCAGACTCTCGAGGACGAGCGCAAGACGCGCCAGACCCGTACCCAGGAACTCCAGGCCCGCCGCAATGCGCTGTCCAAGCAGGTCGGTCAGCTCAAAGGCAAGGGCGAAGACGCTTCTGCCGTGCTTGCCGAGGTGGCTGGCATCGGCGATGAACTGAAGGCCAACGAGGTCGCCCTTGCCGATTTGATGGAGCGGTTCAACGCTTTCATTGCCGGCCTGCCGAATCTGCCCCACGACAGTGTGCCCGTCGGCCGTTCGGAAGAAGACAACGTGGAGGTCAGTCGCTGGGGTACGCCCGCCAGTTTCGACTTTGAGGTGCGCGATCATGTGGATATCGGAACCCGCCTCGGCGGCCTGGATTTCGAGACCGCGGTAAAAATTTCCGGGGCCCGCTTCACGCTGATGAAGGGCGGCTTGGCTCGCCTGCACCGGGCACTTGCCCAGTTCATGCTTAATACTCACACGGACGAGCATGGCTACACCGAGTTGTACACGCCCTACATGGTCAACGCGGCCAGCATGTACGGCACCGGCCAGTTGCCCAAGTTCGAGGAAGAGCTGTTCTCCGTGCCGAAGGCCGATGGCAGCAAGTTCTACCTGATCCCGACTGCCGAGGTGCCCGTCACCAACATTGTGCGCGACGAGATTCTGTCGCTGGATGCGCTGCCCCTCAAGTTCGTCTGCCACACCCCGTGTTTCCGTTCCGAAGCTGGCAGCTATGGCAAGGACACCCGCGGCATGATTCGCCAGCACCAGTTCGACAAGGTCGAGTTGGTGCGCATCGAGCATCCGGACAAGGCCTGGGAGGCGCTGGAAGAGCTCACCGGTCACGCTGAGACCATCCTGCAGAAACTCGAACTGCCTTACCGCAAGATCGTGCTGTGCACTGGCGACATGGGCTTTGGCGCGGCAAAGACCTACGATCTGGAAGTCTGGCTGCCGGCTCAGAATACCTATCGGGAAATCTCCTCCTGCTCGTGCTTCGAAGGCTTCCAGGCGCGTCGCATGCAGGCCCGTTTCAAAAATGCCCAGGGCAAGAACGAAACCCTCGCGACCCTCAACGGTTCCGGTCTGGCGGTGGGGCGCACCCTGGTGGCTGTGCTCGAGAATTACCAGCAGGCGGACGGTTCGGTGCGTGTACCGACCGTGCTGCAACCCTACATGGGTGGGGTCACTGTTCTGGAGGCTGCGTCCTGAGGATTCTCACAAGGCGTGACGCAGTTCCTTGGTGAGGGCAAATGGGGTTGTCCGACTTATGCTGAGCGGTTGACCACTGGTCGAGTGGCGAGGATATTTGAATGAGTTATTTCAAATTCATAATTCGAACCCCATGAGCAAGTCATTTCAGACAATTACTTCAGATCTTTCCAAGGCACTGGACACGCTGCGTGCGGAGATTCCCGGAACCATGCAGGGTTTTAGTACGATGGCCCGGGAGTCCATGAAGGCCGGTGTGCTGTCAGCGCTCGACAAGGAGTTGATCGCCCTGGCCATCGGTATCGCCTCCCGCTGTGACGGCTGTGTTGGTTTTCACGTAAAGGCCCTGATCCGTCTCGGCGTGAGCCGCGAGCAACTGATGGAAACCCTGGGCATCTGCACCTACATGGGCGGTGGTCCGAGCCTGATGTACGCTGCCGAAGCGGTGCGTGCGTACGATGAGTTCATGCCTGGCGCGATGAAATCTGCTGCGTGACTGGTTTTTTTTAAAATCTTGGGTATAATTCTTTGCTTCGAGCGGAAAGGTGGCAGAGTGGTCGAATGCGCCGGACTCGAAATCCGGTGTACGTTTAGGCGTACCGTGAGTTCGAATCTCACCCTTTCCGCCAAGCACCAAGTGAATACGCCCCTTACGGGGCGTTTTTCATTTTTGCCCCGCAATCTGCCCTGCGTGGAAAAAGAGCTTGGGTGTCGGGGAGGGCGCTTCTTTCGGCACCGCTCTGCTAAAGGCTAGCCCAGCCTCGCGGTCCTGTAAGCGCGCGGGACATTTGGCACGGATTTGCAAGTGGTTTGGCACTGTCGGCGCCGTTACTTGTGCCCCCAAACCAGGCCGGTCTGGTGTCGTGGTAACGCCTCAAACTTCGATATCCACTCCCGGCAGGTTCGGTGCTTCACCTTCTATGGCGGCGTCGCGGTGATAGACGGCCGTGCCAATGGGCGCGGTGCCGCGGACAGTGATGACAGCTCCGCCGGGCAGGGTGAGCTGGCTGGATGTGCCGTCTGTCCAGGTGACGGCGCCGGTGAGCAGCGGGGGGCCGGCAGTGAGTTCGCGGAGGGCCTTGAGTGGGTTAGTCACGGACTTCGATCTCCACGGTTTGCCACAGCTCGGGGTGCGACCATTCGCCCTGTAGCGAGCGGGTCAGGCCGCGGCGGGTGATGCCTTCGGCGCTGTACTCGATCATGCGGCCGGGCAGGATGAGGCCGGTTTCCGGGAGCACGGGGAGGCGCAGGCTGATGCGGGATTGGGCGCCGCCTTCGGCGAGTACCGTGCCGCCCCGGGCGCGCGTCATGATGGGGTCGGTGGCCAGGGCATCGACGACCTGGGGGGCGAGGCGGTCTGCTGCGGAGCCTGCACGCAGGACGCGGTCGCGGCGGCCGGCGGCGGACTGGCCGATCACGTACACCGCGTTGTATTCGGGTTGGTCGGCGGTGAGGGTGCGCTCGACTTCGACGATGTCTTCGGGCAGCACGATGTCGGGCGTGGCGCTGGGCCAGTGCCACGGCAGGGCCGGGTAATGCGGCAGGACGGCGATGCGCTGCGCGGCCGGGTCGGCCTGGAGGTAGCCGCCGCCGGCCTCGGCGAGCCGTGCGAGGGCTTCCATGTGGGTGCCGTAGTGGCTCCAGGCGCCGGCGGGGACGAGCCAATCGACGATCTGCCAGTCGAGTGCCCAGCCGATGGAAACGCCGTTGACCGTGAGGACGGCGTCGGCCAGCTGCTGGGCGTTGAGGGCGGTGAGGTTGCTGCGGGCTTCCTTCGGCGCGTACTGCTCGGACAGCCAGGCGGAACGGCTGCGGCCGGAGACGCGGAGCCAGTCGGCGCCGTGGCGCCGGTCCCGCTCCGAATTCTCGGCCAGCAGGCGCATTTCAAGGCCATTCACCACGGCGATCAGCTCGACGGGGTCCGGATTCCGGGCGACCAGCGCCCTGGCGCCGCCGGGGATCACTGCGGACCAGGTCCAGTGCGGGCCGTCCCGGCTGATGCCGACGGCCAGGCCGCGCGCGGGGATCTCGACCCCGCTGTCGGCGCGGGCGAGGGTAATGGTGTTGAACACGTAGTAAGCCTCCAGGACGGGGACAAGGATGGGGGCCGGCACAGGCAAGCCGTCACGTCCAAAGATGAGGTGCGTTGAGCGCGTGAGCAGCGTGTCGAACAGCAGGTCCACCGCGTTACCGGGCGGCGGGATGTAACGGCCCGGGGTGGGCGGCACGACGACGGCGGTGCGACCGGGCCGAGGGCCCCATGCGTCCTGCCAGCGCCCTGCCTGGCGCAGCAGGATCTGCTGTGCCGGGCCGGCGTGCTGGCGGATAGCCATGGCCCGTGCAATGGCCTCTTGAGCCGCCGTGGTGACGGCGCGCAGGTAGCGGATCGTGTCCTGCCAGCGTCCGCCCACATGAGAGGATGCGGCCTGAGCCTCCCCGAAGCGGCTGGCCAGCACCTGGTGGGATGAGGCGGCGTCCTGCCAGCTCGCTGCCGCATCGGCGAACATAGGGGCGGAGGCTTGAAACACGCCGGCCAGGCCGCAGGCTGCGGGGGCGGCATCCTGGAAGGCCGCGCCAGCGAACGCAGTGCGCAGGGCTGCGGATTGATACCTGGTGCGGGTGCTGTGGGTGGCCGAGACGGCCTGCTGGAAGCGTTCGGTTTGACTGGACAGGTAGGCCTGCGCGACTTGGGCGCGATCACGCGCCACACCGACCAGCGGGCGCTCAACTTCGGATCGATACTCAGCCCGAATGGCGATCGCCGCACCCGGCGCAAGCACCGCAACAGCCGTGGCATACGCAGCGCCCACGCTCATCCGGACCGCCGGCGCCGGGGCAACCGCGACGACGACGATGTGCCCTACGAAGTCATCGGGGGACGGGCCTCGACCGAAGACCAGGTGGGTGCTGCGGTCGAGCGCGCGGTGGAGGCGCAGATCGACGCTCACGACGAGAGGACCACGCTATCGACGTAGATGCGGCCGCCGTGGTAGTAGGGGCCGGGTGTCAGCAGCAGCACGAGCACGCCCTCTCCGACCACGTCGGAGGCCGGGCCGTTGAGCACCCAGCGGCCGTCGCCGTTTTCGAGGCGGGCCCAGGTCGGCGTGCCGGTGGCCAGCA
>NZ_SDKK01000006.1:0-80833 GCF_008107625.1 Zoogloea oleivorans | reverse complement strand
CCATGGCGCCCCGCGGGGCGTCGAACCGGCCGGCCGGGATGAGCCGACACAGCGGCTCGCCGGGCCGGACCCGGAGGGTCAGCACAGCGACACCGACAGAGATGGGGGCTTTGGGGGAGGGCATGCGCCGATGGTCGCGCGCGCATGGCCCTGCTGCGAGAGTGAAGGGCTTCGGCGGTTCGGGGGCTTGGCTCCCCACAGACCCCGTTACTCCCCCGTTAATTTCAACGATCGGGGGTCGGCGGCTACGGTGGCCGCACCCCCACCCTCAAAATCGCGCTACGGGCCGATCCTGAAAACCGGGGTCAGACGCCGTCGATGGCCTGGTCGAGCAAGTCGTAGAGCACGTCCAGGATGGCTTGCTCGTCGGCGGGGGCCAGGGTGCCGTTCCAGTGCTCCAGCTCTTCGTGCTGGTAGCGCTGGCCGCTGTAGGGGCTCACGCCACCGCGGGTAACCGTTTTGCGAACGTGCGGCCGGAAGGCGTCGATGATGTCCGCCTCGCTAAGCGCCACCGGCTCCCAGCCATCGGCCACGTGGGCGGCCAGCGCCTCACGGGGTGTCATGTGGCGCTGCTTGCCGGTTTCCGGGTCGGAAACCTTGGGCAGGTTGCGGTTCGGCATGTCCCGGCGGCGCTCCGCCATGCCCTTGATCCAGTCGCTGGCCTGTTTGTGGCTGTCGAATATCGGCCCTTTTCCTGCCTTCTCGGCTTCCTTCCGGGCCTTCTCACGCGCCTCCGGCGTGCCGGCCCGCACCATTGCCTTGGTCAGCCGCTGCACCCGCTTGTAGGTGAGCGTGTCCATGCTCTTGCCCTGGTAGGTGCCCAGCTCTTTGGATTCCCGGTCGTAGAAGGCATGCAGGTTTTCGGCAAGGCCGTTGGCCTGGCTGTTGCCTTTGCCCACTTCGAGCATCTTCGGATGCACGATGGTGATGCCCAGGCGTTCCTGCAGGCTGCTGATGGGGTCAAACTCGAAGCGCTCGTTCTTCACGCTGCCCGTGCTGTCGGTCTGAAAGATCAGCGGCACGCCAAACACGCGGATGTAGTTCTCCAGGCACTTGGCGATCACTTCGTAGCTTTCCGACAGGCCGATGGCCGGGTCGGCCGGGTAGCCGGTGGCGTAGTCGATGGCCGTCCAAAGCTCGTAGGTCACAAACTCGCCCGACACCGGGTGTGACGCAGTGAAGTGCGTGCACCAGCCGTCCGCGTGGCATTCCATCGCCGGCATCAACCCAACCCGGCTGCGAATCGTGTAACGGCGGTGGTTCTTGAGGTCCATGCCGGTGTGCCGGCCCACCAGCACATCGATCTTCGAGAACTTCTCCCGAAAGAAGCGGCACACCTGGTCGTAGCTGGGCGGCGTGTCACCCATTGCCGGCGTCCATTGCTCGGCAATCTGCGCTACCACCCAGCGCTTGATGCTGCCCTGCGGCCGCTGCATCAACGCAATGGCCAGGCCGTGCCAGGGCTTCACGCTCATGTCGGCCTGCACCACCGCCGGCGCCAGGCTCTCGCCCTTCACGCTCTTGCTCAGCCAGCGCTTCAGGCAGCGCGGGCTGGGCAGGCCATCGTCGTGCTCGGTTTTACGACCACGCGGGTCACGTGCCAGCCGCAGGGTGCCCACCAGGTGCGCCGGCAGCAGGCCGCTGCGGGCATTGGTGAGCAGTGCCGTGATGGCCGCTTCCTGGCTGCATCGTGCCGAGGCCTGCAGGCGGCTGATCTCCCCCAGCAACGTGCTGCGGGCATTCTCGTTTTCGCGTTGGCGAGTCGTCAGGTCTGCCGGGCAAAAAGGCACCACCGGGGCGGCCGGTTTAACGGGAGGGAGAGCCTCCCCGGTGGGCGTGAAAACCGCAGTTGTGCTGGCTGCGGTGGAGACCTGATTAACCGCCGTTTCAAGGGCGGATTTCTGGAGGGCTTTCTGCACGTCACGCGGCAGGGCTTCTAAGGTGTAGCTGCGCACGGATCGACCTGGGGCGGTCTCTTCCGCGAACTGCCAGCCTTCTCTATCCGCCCTGCGCATGGCGCTGGTGCGATGGACACCAAGCGCTTCGGCGATCTGGGTCAGAGTAATGACACTCATTGCCCACCCCTCTTGGAATGGCGAGGATTCATGCCGTTAGAATGGCGCCGCAGGCTACCAACTTGCATACCATTCAACTTCACGGAAGAACCCTCATGACTGAAAAACAACTTCTTGAACAAATCCTCACCGCTCAGGTGCTGCTCCTGTCGAAGGCCATCAACGCTGAGAAGGAGGAGAAGGGGACGCATCGGTTTGGTGGCGACTACTCGCGAGAGGCCGCTAAACTCATTCAGGAGAAGCAACCAGAAGTGCTTCGGTTGCTCTCCGAAATTCGGTAGAGGAGCAATCCACCACCTGTGTCGCGTCGATCCAGAATTCGGCGCGACGCAGTACCAGGCGGGCCGACGTGATCGGGAGTCCGTCCAGGATTTGTACGATGGTCAAGGCCAGTGCATTGGTGTCTTCGTCATCAATGCTCGGGCTGTCGTAGGGCTTGGTAGGCATGTCTGCGGTCCTCTTGGAAAAAGTCATTCCATCTCTCCCATCACCTGCTTCAGTTGCCGAATCCGCTTGCCCGCCTCATCGCGGGCACGCTCCAGTTTCCCCAGCTCCGCCTCCAGGGCGTCCTTGCCCACCAGCAACCGGCAGCCGCGCAAATCCGCCAGCCACACCGTCACATCGTGGGTCTGCACCGCCGCCTCAAAGGCCGGCAAGTACTCCAGCGGAAAGCGCCAGCCGTCCCGGCTCTCGGCCGTCCAGCTATCCAGTTGGTGCTTGGTAATCTCCTGCCCGGTCAGCTCGCTCATGCGGGCTGCAATGTCGAACCGCGACAGGGTCGATGCCTTCAGCAGGTCCGAAAGCAGATGGCGGAGCGGGTGCCCCACCGCCAGCGCGCCCGGCTTCGGGTCGCGTGCCACCGGCACCTCAAACAGGTCCGGCGTAAGGGCGTCGTGAGCGCGGCGCATGGTGTCTACGCCGCGGCCGCTTCATTGCCATTGCGTTGGCAATTTCCAGCGGTACACTTGAGGGAACGGGCGCCACGCAGGCCGCGCGGTTTCTTGGTTCCATCCTCGTTGTAACGGGACGGCCAGATCTTCATCGGATGCACGCCAATGGCGTCCGCAATGCGCTGCTCATTGAGCGGATAGCTGCGCTCGAACGTATGCGAAAGGGCCGACGAACCTTTGATACCGTGGTGTTTCGCCAGGGCGACAAGGGACCAGCCTTTCTTATCCAGGGCCGCCTTGATGTCGGCCGGGTGCCAGTCCTCGGGACTGGCTTTTTTGGGGGTGTTGTTTGCCATGAATCGCTTTCTGTGGTGGTTACGCGATGAATGGCATTGGACACGCAATTGAGTGTATGTGTCAACGCAATTGACGTGCACATCTACGTCTTTTGAGTGTGTTGACGCCGTTTTTTGTTTATGGCTTTAAAAACAATCAGATGCGCAGGTGTGCACGGGTTTCTTGTGCACACCTGGTCGTGCACACCTGAAGGGACTTTTGACGTGCACACAGTTGGAGCTGGTTTGAGATCCTGGAGAGAGGCGAAAGGTCTCACTCAAAAGGAAGCTGCAACGCAATTGAGTGTTCCGCCGCGGACATATCAAGACTACGAGCGAGATCTGAGATCTCCAGGGGCGGAGGCTATGGCGGGATTCGTCCAGGCAGGCATCAACGCCAACTGGCTGCTGACCGGCGAAGGCCCGATGCTCCTCGAGGAGCTGCAGCCCAAGCCCCAGCCGACGAAGATCAACGCCGATGCCTTGGCCGCCATCCTGATGGGGGCCATGAAGGCGCTCCCCAAGGCCGACACAGGCGCGATCGCCGATTTCGCGGTGAAGATGTACCTGGACGTGCTTGAGCGAGGCCTGATCACGCCTGACGGCGTCGGCAAGGGCGACTTGGGTGAGGTGTCGTGACAGATCGCACGTGGGCAGCGTGACGCCTGCCACGCTGCTATGCCTGGCTTATGAACCAGGTCATATTTTGTTTCATGGGCGGTTGGGCATCATTTGCTCATGCCTCGAAACGATTACCTTTGGCTGGCGACCCTCGCCCTGATTGCCGCCAAGAACCTGAAGAACATCACCATCGGAGACCATGACGACAACCAGGGCGGCCATGTCATGTCCCGTGTAACAGCCATCGTCGGCGTTATCTCAAACGTTGCCGACGACTCGGCGAACGATCTAAACCTGTTTCTGATCGTCCTGTGCCAAATCATGCGCAAAACAGCTCACTCCCCGAGCAGTTCCGTGCAAATCCAAATCCTGCCTGTGTTCCTCCGAATCCCGCGCGGCGTCTGGGCTCATCCCGCTTTCTCCCGCCTCTTTCCAGGTGCCAAAACGATCACCTCCCCCCAGTCCGCCACTTGTTCCAAGGGGGGCTCTCATCTCCTGCCAAACGCGGAACTCCGCTTCAGTTGTCTGCCGGTTATGCGCATGGGTTTATAAAAATGCGGCCAGGGGTTTGCGGCTGAAGTGTTGCTCATTACACTTCTAAAATATGTGTTTTGGGTTGAGGGGTGCGTGTGCAATGGCGTGACTGCTTGGTGGGGCTGGGCATTTCGGTCTTGTTCCATCTTCTGGTTTTCTGGCCTGCGCCTGAAGTGAAACTGGGGGCAGTGAAGGTTGTGCCATTTTCTGTGAGTTTCGCCCCCGCCCTTCCCGTGAAGCCGGCATCGGAAGATGTTCCCGTGCTTGACTGTTGCGGAGGTTCGGGAGAGCCGCGTTTGCTGGGTGGCGGCGATCTTGCCGCGTCAGTTCGACACGGCAGTCCGGTCTCCGGCAAGAGAGAGAAAAAAGTGGCCAGGCTGTCCGTGGAAGCCGTGGAGCACGTCGTCCCGGATCCAGAGGTGTCGACCTCCTTGGCGGGGGACGTCCCTGTTGCAAATGTCGGGCAAGCTGTCCAGGGGGCATCCCTTGCCCGTTATCGTTTGGCACTGGCCGCTGCGGCTGTGCGAATGCAGCGTTACCCCCGGGCGGTCATGGAGGCCGGGCGCGAGGGGACGGTGATTGTCGAGGTTCAGGTCACCGCAGTGCAGAGGGTGCCGCTTGTCCGCTTGGGGCATTCAAGTGGCGTCGGCGAGTTGGATGGTGAGGCGCTCGCTCTGCTTGAGCGCGCGGTAAGGACTGTGCCCGTTATGCCAGGGCAGGAGTTCGTCATTCGACTGCCGGTACGCTTTGATTTACAGGGGGAGTGATGCATTGCCCCTTTACGTAGATCCGGGCCCGTGAGGGCTCGGATGTCGTTTGTCATGGCGCTCCGGGGCGGCTATTCTCCGCTGGAGGAGCTGCTGCCGGGGCGGTTGGGGCAATTGGTCTTCTGGCAGTCGGCATAGAGGTAAAGAGCGTGTTCGCGGACGATAAAACCACGCTCTTCGGCGATTTTGTTCTGCCGCTCTTCAATGGCTGGGTCGTAGAACTCCTCCACCTTGCCGCACTGGAGACAGACCAGATGATCGTGGTGGTGACCTTCGTTGAGCTCGAAGACGGCTTTGCCTGATTCAAAGTAGTGGCGTTCGAGCAAGCCGGCCTGCTCAAACTGGGTGAGCACGCGATAGACCGTGGCAAGGCCGATGTCCATATCTTCGGCGATAAGGAGGCGGTAAACGTCCTCGGCGGTCAGGTGGCGGGTTTCGACCTTCTGGAAGAGGTCAAGAATCTTGAGCCTTGGGAAGGTTGCCTTCAGGCCGATACTTTTGAGGTTCTGGGAGTTGCTAGACATGGGGAGCCCCGAAAAACTGGAGAAGGCGGCCGGAAGCCCGGCCAGCCCCGTATGATATAGTTTCCGACCATCCTTGAGAATGTGGCCTTTGAGTCAATGCCTGCTCCTGCTTCCAGAAACGCCATGCGCAAATTGCTCTTTTCCGTCCTGCTGATTGCGGGGGTTTCCGGCTGTACTGCAGTCGGTGATTTCCTGAAGCCGTACCGGATTGATGTCCGGCAGGGAAATTTCATCACCCAGGAGATGGTCTCCCAGCTGAAGCCGGGCATGAGTCGCGATCAAGTGCGTTTCGTGCTTGGGACGCCGCTGGTGACGGATGTCTTTCATGGTGATCGCTGGGATTACGTTTATCGTTTTCAGCCGGGCAAAGGTGCATTGCAGGAGCGCCGTCTGGCTGTGGTTTTTGAGGAAGGCAAGCTTGTGCGGGTCGAAGGTGATGTCCGGCCTGGTGAGGTTCAGCCTTCGCAGTAAGGCGCCGGGGCCGTCTGATACGCCCCTTCTCTTTTTATATCGTTAATTCCGGGGATTACATGAATCAAGTTCGTATCGCGATTGCCGGTGCGTCCGGACGCATGGGCAGAATGCTCATCGAAGCCACCCTCAAGGCGGACGACGCCGTTCTGGTGGCGGCTTTTGAGCGTCCCGAAAGTACCTTCATCGGCAAGGATGCCGGGGATCTGGTCGGTTCTTCGTGTGGCGTGACGATTACCAGTGATGTGGCTGAGGGTCTGGCGAAGGCCGATTGTCTGATCGACTTCACCCGTCCGGAAGGCACGCTCCAGCATCTGGCGCTGGCCCGGGCTGCAGGCTGTGGCATGGTGATCGGAACGACCGGTTTTTCGGCTGAAGGCAAGGCTGAGATTGCGGCTGCCGCGCGGGATATTCCGGTCGTGTTTGCGCCGAACATGGCGGTTGGTGTGAACGCCGTCTTCAAGTTGCTGGATGTGGCTGCCCGCATTCTCAATGAAGACTACGACGTGGAAATCATCGAGGCTCATCATCGCCTGAAGGTTGATGCTCCCTCCGGTACAGCCCTGCGCATGGGCGAAGTTGTGGCCGGGGCGCTGGGGCGCGACCTGGAGTCCTGTGCGATCTACGGGCGCGAGGGTGTGACTGGCGAGCGTGATGGGCAGACCATCGGTTTTGCTACGGTGCGTGGTGGGGATATTGTTGGAGATCACACCGTGCTCTTCGCCGGGATCGGCGAGCGTATCGAGATCACTCACAAATCGGGCAGTCGCATGCCTTATGCATCGGGCAGCCTGCGCGCAGCGCGCTTCCTGGCTGCTCACAAGGCAGGTCTGTTCGATATGCAGGATGTGCTGGGTCTGAAGTAAGGCGGGCGTCTTTTGGCGCTCAAGATCGAGAACCGTTTGCCGTTATGATTCAGGTTCCCGGTTAGGCGTGTTGGCTGGTCTGGCGCGCCTTTCTTACCTCGATGTCGCCAAATTGATCGCCCACGTGATTCGTTCTGATGCCGATCCTGATGCGCCCGATGCTGAAATCGGACGGGCGCTTAGAGCATTCCTTGCTGCGAGTGTTGCCGACGGTCGGTTGGGGGTGCCGTTCGATCTCTCTCGTGCTTCGTCGGCCGACATCCTTGGCCTGCTTGAAGGCCTGCTCTCCGGTCGCGAAAGGGCCGAGCGCAACGTCCGCGATACGCGTGAGCGCCTCGATCTGGCGATGCAAAACACGGAAGGCGGGCTGTGGGACTGGGATCTTGCCCATGGCGAAATCGTCATGGACGACTACTGGCGACAAATGCTTGGATATGATGCCTCCGAGCGGACGTCCGATTTCTCTTCCTGGTTGCCGCTGGTTCATCCTGATGACCTGGCTTTGACGCGTCACCAGCTCGGCACCCATCTTCGTGGTGAGCTGGATTATTTCGAGACCCAGTTCCGGATTACCAGCAAAGCCGGTGGCTGGCGCTGGATTCTTGTGCGGGGACGAGCCTCGAACCGGGGATCTGACGGACGTTGGGCGCGCATGGTCGGGACCTATCGGGATGTCACTCATTCCAAATGCGCAGAACTCGAACTGCTTCACGCCAAGGAACAGGCCGAGGCGGCCAATCGTGCCAAGAGTGATTTTCTGGCCAACATGAGCCATGAAATTCGCACGCCGATGAATGGCATCATCGGCATGACCGAACTGGCGCTCGATACCCGGCTCGACGAGGAGCAGCGTGAATACTTGCAGACCGTAAAAAGCTCAGCTGACTCGTTGCTGCGCATCATCAATGATGTGCTTGATTTCTCGAAAATCGAAGCCGGGCATCTGAGTCTTGAGAAGGTCGAGTTTTCCCTTGTAAGTCTGCTTGGCGACACGATGAAGTCGCTGGCTCTACGTGCTTACCAGAAGGGTGTCGAGTGCTTCTATTACGTGAGTCCCGACGTGCCTCCCGTGCTGGTGGGAGATACGACCCGATTGCGCCAGGTACTCACCAACCTTGTCGGCAACGCGATCAAATTTACCGAGAAGGGTGAGGTTGAGGTTTCGGTGCACTGCCGGGGAGGGAGTGCAAGTGACCTGGTTCTTGAGTTTGCTGTGCGTGATTCGGGCATTGGTATTCCTGAGGACAAGCATGCCTTCGTCTTCGGAGCCTTCTCTCAGGCTGATGAATCGACTACGCGAAAGTATGGTGGTACAGGTCTCGGTCTTGCCATTTGCCGGCGAATCGTCGAGCTCATGGGCGGTGCGATCACCCTTGAAAGCAGGCCGGGGGAGGGGAGCACCTTCAATTTTACTGTCCATGTCGAAACGGGCAGGTCCCAGTTGGTCAGCACCCCGGCTTTCGGGGCACGACGTGCCTTGGTCGCGGGGCGCAATGCGGCCTTGCGTCGATGTGTCAGCCTGCAGTTGCGCTCAATCGGTCTGGATGTCCGTGAGGCTCCCAGCGGTGTGGTGGTTGAGGAAATGCTGGCTGCTGCACAAAAAGCCAATTCGCCTTTCGACTGGGTGCTGATGGATGCGGCCATGCCCGCTCCTGGCGGCTATGCCCTGGCCGAGCGGCTGATCAAGGAATGGCCGCGGCTGGACCGGCTGATCATGATGCTGGATGCCAATACGCAGCGGGGCGATACGATCAAGTGCGAGCGTCTTAAGGTTGGGGCGCGTTTGATCAAGCCGTTCTCTCAGTCTGACCTCGTTGATGCCCTGGGGTTGACTCTGCAGGGTGGTCCGGCGGAGGAGGATAAGTTCCTGGCTTTTGAGGCCGAGCAGACCTTCGCCTGCGCGCCGCCATTGTCCCGCTCAAGCCAGCGTCTCAACATCCTGCTTGTGGAAGACAACCCGGTTAATCAGACCGTGGCCGTCAAAATGCTCGAAAAAGTAGGGCACGTGATGACTGTGGCTGCCAATGGTCAGGAGGCGCTTGATTGCTTTGACCGAGGGCGTTTTGATCTCATTCTGATGGATGTGCAGATGCCGGTGATGGGGGGGCTTGACGCAACCCAGGCCATCCGTGCCCGGGAGGCTCGGCGCAGCTGGGCTGCAGGCGGGCAGTGGCAGCCTACGCCCATTGTGGCCATGACGGCTCATGCGATGCAGGGAGATCGGGATCGTTGCCTTATGGCGGGCATGGATGACTACATCGCCAAGCCGATCAAGCCTGCGGAGTTGCATGGCGTGATCGATCGTGTCATGGGAGATGCCCGCGCTCAGGACGGTGGCAAAGGTGCGCAGGATGGTGCGTGCATCGATCTGGGTGGGGATGGTGCAGTGGCCGATCTGGGGGCTACGCGGGAGTTGCTGGATGGCGACGAGGCAGCGCTGCAGCAGTTGATCGGTTTGTTCTTTAGTGATCTCGAGCGCAATCGCAAAACCCTGGAGATTGCGCAGCGGAGTAATGATTTTGTGACGATCCGGAATCTGGCCCATTCCATCAAGGGGTCGGCGGGGGTTTTCAATGCAGCGGCCACCCTTGCTGCAGCCCAGTTGGTGGAAACCGCCGGGAAGGACGGGGATGCTGCGGCTGTGCGGCGCGAGATTCCGGTGCTGTTGACCGAGCTTGGAAACCTTGCCGGGGTTTTGCGCCGGGCGCGCCGGGCGCCATGATTTGTCAGCGTTCTGTCAGTATCCCTACATCTGGATTTGCCCCAAACGTGTCCTCGGGCTATAATTAGAAAGTTTCTCAGCGGGATGGCCTTCTAGGGCTGATCCCGTTTTTCATGTGTAGTCCGGCTATGCATGTCTGTCGTCCAATCACAAGATTTCGAGGAGTTCACCGTGTCAGCTTTCCCGCCCGCCATTCTTGCTCTTGCCGACGGGACGGTGTTTTACGGTAAAGGCATCGGGGCGATAGGAGCGACGACTGGCGAAGTGGTGTTTAACACCTCCATGTCCGGTTATCAGGAAATCCTCACCGACCCCAGTTACTGTCGCCAGATCGTCACGCTCACTTATCCGCACATCGGCAATACCGGTATCAACCGGGAAGATTGCGAAGCGGACAAGGTCTACGCTGCCGGTCTGGTGATCCGCGATCTGCCGCTACTTGCTTCCAACTGGCGTTGTGAGCAGTCGCTGGATGCCTATCTCAAGGCCGAGAACATCGTCGCCATTTCCGGCATCGACACCCGCAAGCTCACCCGCATCCTTCGCGAAAAGGGTGCCCAGAGCGGGTGCATCGTTACTGCCGCCACAGCAGCCGAACTTAACGTCGAGGCCGCTCTGGCTCAGGCCCGCAGTTTTTCCGGTCTGGCTGGTCTGGACCTTGCCAAGGTCGTTTCTGCCACCGAGTCCTATTCCTGGACTGAGGGTGAGTGGCAGCTCGGCGAAGGTTACGTTACCCAGGAAGAAACCCGTTTCCACGTTGTGGCCTACGACTATGGTGTGAAGCGCAACATCCTGCGCATGCTGGCCGAGCGTGGTTGCCGCCTGACCGTGGTGCCCGCCCAGACCTCCGCTGCCGAAGTGCTGGCCCTCAATCCAGACGGTGTTTTCCTGTCCAATGGTCCTGGCGATCCGGAGCCCTGCGACTACGCCATCACGGCTATCCGTGACGTGTTGGCAAAGGGTATTCCGACCTTTGGCATCTGTCTGGGGCACCAGTTGCTGGCCCTGGCCTCGGGGGCCAAGACCATGAAGATGAAGTTTGGTCACCACGGTGCAAACCATCCGGTCAAGGATCTCGATTCCGGTCAGGTCCTCATCACCAGCCAGAACCATGGTTTCGCCGCTGATGCCGCCACGCTGCCCGCCAACGTTCGAGTGACCCACGTGTCGCTGTTCGACGGCAGCCTGCAGGGGATGGCCCGTACCGATGTGCCGGCCTTCTCCTTCCAGGGACACCCGGAAGCCAGCCCCGGTCCGCACGACGTGGCTTACCTGTTCGATCGATTTATTTCGCTGATGGAGGCGAGGGGCTAAGGCCGATTGTCATGCGGGCGCACTGCGGTGCGCCCATTCCGGACCATCCGCTTACAGTCTCTGAAGAACCATGCCCAAACGTACAGACATAAAGACCATTCTCATCATTGGTGCTGGCCCGATCATCATCGGCCAGGCCTGTGAATTCGATTACTCCGGCGCCCAGGCCTGCAAAGCCCTGCGCGAAGAAGGCTACAAGGTCGTGCTGGTGAATTCCAACCCGGCGACCATCATGACCGACCCGGGTACTGCCGACGTCACCTACATTGAGCCGATCACCTGGCAGGTCGTCGAGCGCATCATCGAAAAGGAGCGTCCCGACGCTGTGCTCCCGACCATGGGTGGCCAGACCGCACTGAACTGCGCGCTGGATCTCGCCAGGAACGGCGTGCTCGCCAAGTTCGGCGTGGAACTGATCGGTGCCAAGGAAGAAGCCATCGACAAGGCGGAGGATCGCCTGAAGTTCAAGGATGCGATGACCAAGATCGGTCTCGGTTCTGCTCGTTCCGGCGTGGCGCACAGCCTGGACGAAGCGCACCAGGTCCAGACCGAAATCGGTTTTCCGGTCATCATTCGTCCTTCCTTCACGCTCGGCGGTACTGGCGGCGGCATTGCCTACAACCCCGAAGAGTTCGTCGAGATCTGCAAGCGCGGTCTTGAGGCCAGCCCGACCAACGAACTCCTGATCGAAGAATCCCTGATCGGTTGGAAGGAATACGAGATGGAAGTGGTCCGCGACACCGCGGACAACTGCATCATCGTGTGTTCCATCGAGAACCTCGATCCGATGGGCGTGCATACCGGCGACTCGATCACCGTTGCGCCTGCCCAGACGTTGACCGACAAGGAATACCAGATCCTGCGTAACGCCTCCATCGCGGTGCTCCGCGAAATTGGCGTCGATACTGGTGGTTCCAACGTGCAGTTCGCGATCAATCCCGAAGACGGCCGCATGATCGTCATCGAAATGAACCCGCGGGTGTCCCGCTCTTCTGCACTGGCTTCCAAGGCCACCGGTTTCCCGATCGCCAAGGTCGCGGCCAAGCTGGCGGTGGGTTTCACCCTCGATGAGCTGAAGAACGACATCACTGGTGGTGCAACTCCGGCGTCTTTCGAGCCGTCGATCGACTATGTCGTTACCAAGATTCCCCGTTTTGCCTTCGAGAAGTTCCCGACGGCCAACGATCGTCTGACGACCCAGATGAAGTCCGTGGGCGAAGTGATGGCCATGGGCCGCACTTTCCAGGAGTCCTTCCAGAAGGCCTTGCGCGGTCTGGAAACCGGTGCTTACGGTCTGGACGAAGTGGAAGCCGACAAGGATGACCTGGAGCGCGAGCTTGGTGATCCGGGCTCCCAGCGCATTTGGTACGTTGGCCAGGCTTTCCGGGAGGGCATGACGCTGGAGCAGGTCCATGCGCTGACACGCATCGATCCCTGGTTCCTAGTCCAGATCGAAGATATCGTCAAGACCGAGAAGTCACTGACCGGCCGCTCCCTTAAGGGCATCGCTGCCCCCGAGTTGCGCGAGCTGAAGAAGAAGGGCTTCGCCGACCGTCGTCTGGCCAAGCTGCTGGGCACTGACGAAACCTCCGTCCGTCTGCATCGCCACACGGTTGGTGTGCGCCCGGTCTACAAGCGGGTGGATACCTGTGCTGCCGAGTTTTCGACATCGACTGCATATCTCTACTCCACCTACGAGGAAGAGTGCGAGGCGCTGCCGACCAACAACAAGAAGATCATGGTGCTGGGCGGTGGTCCGAACCGGATCGGCCAGGGCATCGAGTTCGACTACTGCTGTGTGCATGCCGCGCTGGCGCTGCGGGAAGACGGGTTCGAGACCATCATGGTCAACTGCAATCCGGAAACCGTGTCCACCGACTACGACACCTCCGATCGCCTGTACTTCGAGCCGCTGACGCTGGAAGACATCCTTGAGATCGTTGCTGTCGAAAAGCCCGTTGGCGTGATTGTCCAGTTTGGTGGCCAGACTCCGCTGAAGCGTGCACGTGAGCTGGAAGCCAACGGCGTGCCGATCATCGGTACCAGCCCCGACATGATCGACGCTGCCGAAGACCGCGAGCGTTTCCAGAAGCTGCTGTTCGAGCTGGGTCTCAAGCAGCCTCCCAACCGCACTGCCCGCACGCCGGAAGATGCCGTGCGTCTGGCCGCCGAAATCGGCTATCCGCTGGTTGTCCGTCCCAGTTACGTGCTGGGCGGTCGGGCGATGGAAATCGTCCATGAGCAGAAGGATCTTGAGCGCTACATGCGTGAAGCGGTCAAGGTTTCCAATGACTCGCCGGTGCTTCTCGACCGCTTCCTGAACGATGCGACCGAAGTGGACGTGGATGCCTTGTCCGACGGCAAGCGCGTGATGATCGGCGGGATCATGGAGCACATCGAGCAGGCTGGTGTGCATTCGGGTGACTCCGCTTGTTCGCTGCCGCCTTACACGCTGTCTGCCAAGCTGCAGGATGTGCTGCGTCAGCAGACCGAAGCGATGGCTCGCGCGCTCAATGTGTGCGGCCTGATGAACGTCCAGTTCGCCATCCAGGGTGAGGGTGACGATGCGGTGGTCTACGTGCTGGAAGTGAATCCGCGCGCATCCCGCACTGTTCCTTTCGTCTCCAAGGCCAGCAGCCTGCCCTTGGCCAAGATCGCCGCCCGCTGCATGGCTGGCCGCAGCCTGGATGATCAGGGGATTGCGGGCGAGATCGTGCCGCCGTACTACTCGGTCAAGGAAGCGGTGTTCCCCTTCGTCAAGTTCCCCGGCGTGGATACCATCCTCGGGCCCGAGATGAAGTCCACCGGTGAGGTAATGGGCGTAGGCCGTACGTTTGCCGAGGCTTTTGTGAAGAGTCAGCTGGGTGCCGGCATTCGTCTGCCCACTTCTGGCAAGGCCTTCATCAGCGTCAAGCACACTGACCGTCCCAAGGCTGTTGAAGTGGCCCGTGAGCTGATCGATCTCGGTTTCTCCGTGGTCGCGACTCGCGGTACGGCAACGGCCATCTCGGCTGCTGGACTTGCGGTGTCCGCGGTAAACAAGGTCAATGAAGGTCGTCCGCACATTGTGGACATGATCAAGAACAACGAGATCACGCTGGTCATCAACACGGTTGAAGAGAAGCGTCAGGCCGTTACGGATTCCCGCTCGATCCGTACCAGCGCGCTGGCAGCCAAGGTCACGGTGTACACGACCATCGAAGGTGCGCGTGCAGCCTGTATGGGTATGCGTCATCTGTCCGGGCTTGAAGCCTACTCCCTGCAAGATCTTCATGCGGAGCTTGGCAAGGCATGAGCAAGGTTCCGCTTACCGTAACCGGCGCAGAAATGCTCCGGCAGGAACTGCACCACCTGAAAACGGTGGAGCGTCCCAATGTGATTGCCGCTATCGCCGAGGCCCGTTCTCACGGCGATCTGTCCGAGAACGCTGAATACGATGCAGCCAAGGAGCGTCAGGGCTTCATTGAGGGGCGTATTCGGGAGGTCGAAAGTCAGATATCCAACGGACAGATCATTGATCCAAAATTGCTCGATGCGGATGGTCGCTGTGTGTTTGGTGCGACCGTCGACCTTGAGGATCTGGATACCGGGGATACCGTTACTTACCAGATTGTTGGTGACGACGAAGCGGATATCAAGGAAGGCAAGGTCGCCATCAGTTCTCCGATTGCCCGGGCTCTCATCGGTAAATTCGCCGGTGATGTCGCCGAGCTTCGGGCCCCTGGGGGCGTACGTGAACTGGAACTGATCAACGTCCGTTACGTTTGAGTCTGTCTGCGATGTCGCGAGTTGCCGAAAATCTTTACAGCATTCTCATAACCCTCTGGGTCGGAGCGCTGTGGGCAATCGGTTATCTCGCGGCACCAACCTTGTTCCGTGTCCTGGATGACAGGGCACTGGCCGGGCGTCTTGCTGGTGAAATGTTTACCTACGTGGCATGGTTGGGCATGGCTGCTGCAGCCTATCTGCTGGAGTTTCTCGCCTTGCGAAAACATGGTGCTGCGTTCAAGAGCAGTGTTTTCTGGCTGGTGCTGGTGATGTTGCTGCTGGCTGTGGCGGGATACTTCGGTATTCAGCCAATTCTGGCGCAGCTCAAGGCCGATTCGTTTCCGCGCGAGGTAATGGAAAGCGCCATGCGGGACCGTTTCATGGCCTGGCACGGCGTTTCCAGTGTGGTATACCTGATTCAGAGCTTGCTGGGCCTGATGTTGGTGGCCCTGCAAGGCCGTGGCCTGCGCTGAGTCAGGTCATGCGCGGCTTAGCGCTCCGAACTGCGGGGCGGTTTTGCCGGGGTAGGGAACCAACGGGGCTTTTTGGCAGCCTTGCTCTTCAGGGATGCCATGCCCCGATGGGAAGACAGAGCCTTGGCAGATTTCGCTTTGGACGGGGCTTTTCTCGGCCGTTCAGTCGGGATCCCGCTGGAAGTTTCTTCCTCACGTTTTTCCCGCCATACGACCAGCGTTTTCCCGATGTGCTGAACCGAAGCAGCGCCCAGTTCGGTGCAAACGGTTGCCAATATTGAATCCCGCTGGACGCGATCTTCCCCGTAAACGCGTATCTTGATGAGTTCGTGAGCCTGAAGCGCGTGGTCGATTTCCTTGAGCACCGCAGGGGTCAACCCGTTGCCGGCAACGCTGACCACGGGATGAAGATGATGGGCTTGCGCGCGAAACGCTCGCCGCTGTGCGGGCGTGAGATCAATCATTTTACAACCCATTGAAAAAAGGGCGTAATTGTACCGCGATGAAGCGCACCAAGACTAGTAAATCATGGATGACGGAGCACGTTAACGATCCGTTCGTTCAGCGCGCCAAGGCCGACGGGCTTCGCGCCCGCGCGGCTTACAAGCTCATGGAGATCGACGACAAGGACAAGTTGATACGGCCCGGGATGGTGGTGGTCGACCTCGGGGCTGCACCCGGGTCGTGGAGCCAGGTTGCCATAACCCGCGTTGGAGAGGCGGGGGCCGTATTTGCTCTTGACCTCTTGCCGATGGAGCCGATCCACAAGGTTCAGTTCATGCAGGGGGATTTTCACGATGAGGAATCGGTGGCGCGCTTCGAAGAGTTGCTCGGTCGTCGAAATGTAGACCTTGTAATGTCGGATATCGCCCCCAATATCTCGGGAATCCCTAGCGTCGATCAGGCCAGGTGTATCTACCTAGCTGAGCTCGCACTGGATTTTGCTCAACAGCATCTGACCTCCGGCGGCAAGTTCCTGGTCAAAGTCTTTCAGGGGCAGGGGTTTGATGAGTTTCGCAAACAGATGGAGCGGGAGTTCAAGTCGGTAGTGGTACGCAAGCCTTTGGCTTCCCGGGGGCGTAGCGCCGAGGTCTATCTGCTTGGTTCTGGCAAGCGTGGTTGAGGCATTTTGCCCGGACATTGTTGCTTTCTATGGCGATGATGATTTGATCCAGCGAACGATCGGACATAGAATCAGTCCACTAGGCTGTGGCCCCTGTCGGGCCTTCAAGGAATCGTGTTGAACAATCTATTCAAGAATCTTGCGATCTGGCTGGTAATCGGCGTCGTTCTGATGACCGTTTTCAATCAGTTCAACAATCGTCAGGCGGCGCAGAACTCCGTCGAGTACTCCCAGTTCATGGAGGATGCGAAGCAGGGCAAAGTCGCCAAGGCTGTCGTTGATGGCCGGACTGTTCGCGCCACGACGCAGGATGGACGGCAAATTACTGTTTATACGCCGGGCGTCCAGGATATCTGGATGGTTGGCGATCTGATGCGTTTTGGCGTCAAGGTCACTGCAGCCAAGCCAGAGGAGGAGCAGTCCTTCCTGATGAACATCTTTGTCTCCTGGTTCCCGATGGTCCTGCTGATCGGCGTGTGGGTATTCTTCATGCGACAAATGCAGGGTGGCGGGCGTGGTGGCGCATTTTCCTTCGGAAAGTCGAAAGCCAAGATGCTCGACGAATCGGCCAACACGGTGACATTTGCTGATGTGGCCGGTTGTGACGAGGCCAAGGATGAGGTCGCCGAACTGGTTGAGTTCCTGCGGGACCCGTCCAAGTTTCAGAAGTTGGGCGGCCATATTCCGAAGGGCGTCCTGATGGTCGGCTCGCCGGGTACGGGCAAGACTTTGCTGGCCAAGGCCATTGCCGGTGAAGCCAAGGTGCCGTTCTTTTCCATCTCGGGTTCCGATTTTGTCGAGATGTTCGTTGGCGTAGGTGCTGCCCGCGTTCGCGACATGTTCGAGCAAGCGAAGAAGCAGGCGCCATGTATCATTTTTATCGATGAAATCGATGCGGTGGGCCGTCAGCGTGGTGCAGGTCTGGGCGGCGGCAACGATGAGCGGGAACAAACGCTCAACCAGCTTCTTGTCGAGATGGATGGTTTTGAGGGCGTTTCCGGTGTCATCGTGATTGCGGCTACCAACCGTCCCGACGTACTCGATCCGGCCTTGCTGCGTCCCGGTCGTTTCGACCGTCAGGTAGTTGTGCCCTTGCCCGATATCCGCGGGCGTGAGCAGATCCTGCGTGTGCACATGCGCAAGGTGCCGATTGCTCCTGACGTCGATGCGATGATTCTGGCTCGCGGCTGTCCCGGTTTTGCCGGTGCGGATCTTGCCAACCTGGTGAATGAGGCCGCTCTTTTTGCCGCACGCGGAAGCAAGCGTGTCGTCGATATGGACGACTTCGAGCGCGCCAAGGACAAAATCATGATGGGTGCTGAGCGGCGCTCGATGGTCATGCCCGAGGAAGAGCGGCGGAATACTGCCTATCATGAGTCGGGTCATGCGGTGGTCGCCAAGTGTCTGACCAAAACCGACCCGGTTCACAAGGTCACCATCATTCCGCGTGGTCGTGCATTGGGTGTGACCATGCAACTGCCCGAGCAGGACCGCTACAGCCAGGACCGTGAGCGTCTGCTGCAGACGATCGCCGTCTTGTTCGGCGGCCGTATTGCGGAAGAGATTTTCATGAATCAAATGACCACTGGTGCGTCGAATGATTTTCAGCGTGCAACCGATCTGGCACGCCGCATGGTGACGCAGTGGGGGATGTCCGACAACCTTGGGCCGATGGTGTACGGCGAGGAAGATGGAGAAGTCTTCCTCGGGCGTTCTGTGACGACGCACAAGAACATGTCCGAAGCCACGCTTCAGAAGGTGGATGCAGAAATTCGCCGGATGCTCGACCAGCAGTACGCGTTGGCGCGCCGCCTGATCGAGGAAAACCGCGACAAGGTCGAGGCAATGACTGCGGCGCTGCTTGAGCTGGAAACCATTGATGCGGACCAGATCAACGACATCATGGCGGGTAACGCACCGCGTCCTCCAAAGCCTTCTTCGCAAGCGCCTCGTCGCCCGAGTGACGACTCTCCTCCAGCTGCCCCAACGGCAGCTGCGCCTGTAGCTTAACAGGCACTTCCAACGCATCTTTGGGCCGGCTGAAACGCCGGCCTCTTCATTTGATAAAGCGCATGATGCATTCAATTCTTTCCTGTGGTCGTTTTCGCCTGGATCTTTCTCAACCGAAGATCATGGCCATTATCAATGTGACGTCTGATTCGTTTTCCGGTGATGGCTGCCGGAGTCTGGATGCCGCAATTCGGTCGGCTGAGTGTGCGGTGGAGGAGGGGGCGGATCTGCTGGACATCGGTGGTGAGTCGTCAAGGCCTGGGGCACGAGCGGTATCGGAGCAGGAAGAGTTGGACAGGGTCGTCCCGCTGGTTGAGGCGCTAGCCGGGTTCGGTGTGCCACTCTCGGTTGACACCGTCAAGGCTGCGGTGATGCGCGAGTCGATTCGTGCAGGCGCCGATTTGATAAACGATATTGCCGCTTTTCGTCTCCCCGGCGCTTTGCAGGCCGTTTGTGCCAGCAATGTCGCACTTTGCGTTATGCATATGCAGGGTGAGCCGGGTACGATGCAGGCCGCTCCACACTATGGTGATGTATTTGTGGAGGTGAAAGATTTCCTTTGTGAGCGGGTAAGCTTGCTGGTCAAATCTGGCGTGTCGCCGGATCGCATCCTGCTGGATCCAGGCTTCGGATTCGGAAAAACGCTGGAGCACAATCTGACGCTTCTGGACAGGCTTGAACGTTTTGGCGGAGAGGGTTATCCCGTGCTTGTAGGGATGTCGCGAAAGACGATGCTGGGTGCGATCACCGGGCGCGATGTGAATGAACGGGTGGTTGCCGGTGCAGCGGCTGCGCTTGTGGCAATTCAGCGCGGTGCACGCATTGTTCGTACCCATGACGTCAGGGCGACCCGGGATGTGGTTCGTCTCTGGAGTGCGCTGGATAGAACGTCGAGCGGGTTTGGTGCGGAAAAATGACAAGTTGTGAAGCTTAAGCGAGGGGGAAAAATGTCTCGACGGTATTTTGGAACGGATGGCGTGCGTGGCTGTGTCGGGGAGGCGCCAATTACGCCGGACTTCTGCCTGCGTCTTGGTTACGCAGCGGGGAAGACCTTGATTGCCCATGAGCATTTGCGTGCAGGTGAACGTCCCGCCGTGATCATCGGCAAGGACACACGGATTTCCGGTTATATGCTTGAGTCAACGCTGGAGGCCGGATTTTCTGCTGCAGGTGTGGATGTGTATCTTGCCGGACCGCTGCCGACTCCGGCAATTGCCTATCTGACCAGGGCTCTGCGCCTTCAGGCTGGGGTCGTAATATCTGCATCGCACAATCCGTTTCAGGATAACGGAATCAAGTTTTTCTCGGCCGCCGGGACGAAGTTGCCGGATGCTGTCGAGCTTGAGATGGAGGCTCGGCTGGATGAGCCGATGGGCTGTGAGCCTTCGTCCCGTCTGGGCAAGGCGCAGCGGATCGACGATGCCCGAGGGCGCTACGTGGAATTTTGCAAGAGCACGTTTCCGAACGAACTTGATCTGCGCGGTTTGAAAATTGCCCTTGACTGCGCCCATGGCGCGGCCTACATGGTTGCTCCGAAGGTCTTTCACGAGTTGGGCGCCGAGTTGGTTCTGGTTGGCGTTGAGCCAAACGGCATCAACATCAATGACAAGGTAGGGGCGACTGCACCCCAGGCTCTCAGGGATGCCGTGCTGAAGAGTGGTGCAGATCTGGGAATTGCTCTTGATGGTGACGGCGACCGTATTGTCATGGTCGATGCCGAAGGAGAAATTTACGACGGTGACAAGCTCCTTTATGTGATCGCCAAGGCTGCCAAGGCCGCAGGTTCAGCAAACGGCGTGGTTGGCACGCTGATGAGTAATCTGGGTTTCGAGCATGCGATTGGGCGCCTTGGTCTTCCCTTTGCTCGCGCGAAAGTTGGAGATCGCTATGTGCTTGAAATGATGCACGAAAAGGGCTGGAGGCTTGGTGGAGAAAATTCTGGTCACATCATCTGCCTGGATCGGCATACGACCGGAGATGGCATCATCGCTGGCCTGCAGGTGCTCGCAGCGTTGCGCCAGGAGAATGCGACGCTCAAGGAAATGTGCTCCGATCTGGTTTTTTATCCTCAGAAACTGGTCAATGTTCCCATGAAGGCTGGATTTGCATGGTCGAGCAGTGCTGCGATTGCTGACGCTGTTCAAGCCGCGACAGCGGAGTTGGCGGGTAGCGGACGTGTTCTTCTGCGTCCTTCGGGAACCGAGCCATTGCTTCGGGTGATGGTTGAGGGGAGTGATCCTGCCATGGTTGACCGGATTGCCCACGGTCTGGCTGAAGTCGTGAGGTCCGTGGCTGTCTGAATGTTGTTGCGGTGCGACATGTAACAAATCTGAAATTTTCAAGTCGTAGAATCCAACCCGGTGCCAGACTGTTTAGTCCAGTTTGCCGCCGGGTTTGTTTTGTAGGCTGTCCGCTGCTTTTGCGGTTCCTCTCTCAGATGGAGAATTTCATGCAAGGTTTCATTCGCACCTGTTCCCTCGTTGTTGCCCTGAGTGGCGCTGCTGTCGCACAGGCTGCTGACATTACTGGTGCCGGGGCGACCTTCCCGTACCCCATCTACTCAAAGTGGGCTGAGATTTACAAGGCCAAGACCGGTGCTGGTCTCAACTATCAGTCGATCGGTTCAGGTGGTGGCATCAAGCAGATCAAGGCAAGAACGGTAGATTTCGGTGCTTCCGACATGCCGCTCAAGGCTGAAGACCTTGAAAAGGACCCTGAATCCGTGACCAGAACCGCCCAATCCCTTGACTGGCACGGGTTCCGGGCGTTTTTCCGCTCACCCGCCGGGTGAAGTCGGCGGGCATTTGAGATAATGACGGCCTTGCCCCCGCCACCGCCGCCATGCCCGACTTTCAAATCAAGCGCCTGCCCTACAACCTGACGGCGCACGCCGGATTGTCGCTGGTGGGGCAATACCTCAAGCGCTTTGCGCAGATCGACCAGGTCATCGATCCGCGTTTCCCCATTGCCGGCAAGGGGGGCATTGGGACCAGTTCTCTGCTCAAGGCCTATGTCGGGCTGCTGTGCAGCGGGAAGTCCGACTTTGACGCCATCGAATCCTTGCGCGGCGACGCCTTCTTCCGCGATGCGCTGGACCTCTCGACGGTACCGTCCTCGCCGACGCTGCGCCAACGCATGGACGCCCTGGGCGAGGCCGGCGACAGCGCACTGAGGGCGCTGGACGAGGCCAACGAGCGCCTCCTGGCGCGCGCCAAACCGACCCTCACGCCGCTCTCCACCGGCCATCTGGCGCTGGACTTCGATGTCTTCACCCTCGACAACAGCGGCACGAAGAAGGAAGGCGTGGGGCGCACCTACATGGGCTTCGACGGCTATGCGCCGATTGCCGGCTATCTGGCCGAGGAAGGCTACTGCCTCGGGCTCGAACTGCGCCCCGGCACCCAGCATTCGGCCTCGGAGACGCCGGATTTCCTGCGCCGCCTGCTGCCGCGCGCGCGGGCGGTGACGGCGCTGCCGCTCCTGGTGCGCGCCGACTCGGGCTTCGATGGCGCCGCGATCTTCGTGGCTCTGGCCGCCGCGCGCGAAGCGGGGCCGGTGGACTGGCTGGTCAAGTGGAACCCGCGCCGTTTCAAGGTGGCCACCCTCCACGAGCGCCTCGCCGCGGACCCTGCCACCGTCTGGTCGCATCCGCGCGCGGGCAAGCGCGAAACGTACGTTGTCGAACCCCTCACCCGCAAATTCGCCGGGACCAAAGTCACGATGCACCGGGTGATGCATCTGATTGAGCGCACGATCGATCGCGACGGCCAGATCCTACTGATGCCCGATCTCGAGATCGAAGGCTGGCTCACCAGCCTTGAACTGCCCGTCGCCGAGATCGTCGCGCTGTACCAGGCACACGGCACCCATGAGCAGTTTCACTCCGAGTTCAAGACCGATCTGGACCTGGAGCGCCTGCCTTCGGGCAAATTCGCCACCAACGATCTGGTGCTGTCCCTGGCCGTGCTGGCCTTCAACATTCTGCGCGCCATCGGCCAGGCGACCCTGATCGAGCCCGACAGCCCGGTTCGCCACCCCGCCAAGCGGCGGCGCCTGAAGACCGTGATGCAGGAAATCATCGGCGTCGCCGCCCGCGTCATCACGCATGCCCGGCGTCTGACCTTGGGCCTTGGCCAGCGCTGCGCCGCCTTCACCGTGTTCGAGCGTCACTACCAGACCCTGCTCCAGTTCTCCGGCTGAGGCACTTCCCCGTGGGTCGCCATTCGATGCCGCCAGGCAGGTGAACGCTCGTCCGTCCATAGCGAAAGCCGGCGCAAGCCCGGATTTGGCCGTGCAAACACGCGTCAATTTTGTCTGGCGATGCGGTTTCATGCGAAATACGGGCTCAAGTTTCAATTCAAAACCCATTTCACGGCGCTATGCGGACAGCCTGCCAGGCGCGAAAGTGGCGGCCACGGATTCAGGAGGACGGCCTGGTTCAGTTCCCGGCCATCATCGGTGGCGTTGTTCCCGTTGTTAATCTGGAAGGTGTTACGCCTGGCCAGATGAAGATGAATGGCGCACTGCTCGCTGACATCTATCTCGGCAAGATCAAGAAGTGGAACGATCCGGCGATCGTTGCCCTGAACGCAGGCGTTAAGCTGCCTGACGAAAATATTACGGTGGTTCGTCGCGCCGATGGCTCTGGTACGACCTTCCTGTTTACCAATTACTTGTCTAAAGTGAGTGTTGAATGGAAAGACAAGATTGGTGCAGGTACGGCTGTTCAGTGGCCTGAAGGGGTGGGCGGCAAGGGTAACGAGGGCGTGGCTTCTTACGTTCAGCGTATCAAGGGCGGTATTGGCTATGTGGAATATGCATACGCCAAGAAAAACAAGATGACCCATCTCGCGCTGAAGAACAAGGCGGGTGAATACGTTCAGCCGGATGACCTGACATTCCAGGCTGCAGCCGCTTTCGCCGAGTGGAGCAAGGTTCCTGGCTTTGGTGAAATCCTGACCGAGCAGCCCGGCAAGACTAGCTGGCCCATCACTGGTGCTAGTTTTGTGTTGATGCACAAAGTGCAGGTTGATGCCGCCAAGGGCGCTGAGGTAGTCAAGTTCTTCGACTGGGCCTTCAAGAACGGCCAGAAGACGGCCGAGGAGCTCGACTACGTTCCGCTGCCGGCAGCTCTGGTCAAGCAGATCGATGCTGCCTGGCGCACTTCCTTGAAGGATGCATCTGGAAATCCCATCCTGAAGTAAGCTTTTGTTTCTCGAACGGATGGGTGAACGGCCAGGTGTCGTTCTTCCATCCGTGTTTTGTTTCTTCGGTTAATCAAACGGTGAACCGCAATGTCTTCCCATAGCTCAGTTCTCGGTTCGGGGGGCGCCCTCGAAATAGGCGAAGCCGGCCTGGCTGGCGCTGCGACCGGAGTGAGGCCGCCGAGTCCGCCTCGCGACCGGATGCAGGCTCAGCGTTTTCAGGATGCGCTTTTCCATCAGGTCACTCGTTTTTTTGCGTTCTCGGTTCTGGCCATTCTTGTTGCCATCCTTGGGGCTTTGCTCTACGGAGCTTGGCCCGCACTAAAGGAGTTTGGTGCAGGATTTCCCTTTAGCGCCGACTGGAATCCGGTCACCGACAAGTTTGGTGGCCTGATCTCTGTGTATGGCACGCTCAGCACGTCCTTCATCGCTCTGTTTGTCGCTATTCCCGTTAGCTTCGGTATTGCGCTGTTCCTAACCGAGCTCTGCCCCCCCAGCTTGCGTGGACCTTTGGGGATTGCGGTGGAACTTCTCGCTGCTGTGCCCAGCATCATCTACGGCATGTGGGGGTTGTTTGTTTTTGCACCGCTTTTTGCGGATTATGTTCAGCCGCTCCTGTCGGCCACTCTGGGAAATATTCCTTTCATTGGTGGCCTTTTTCAGGGGCCGAAGAACGGAATCGGCATCCTTTCTGCCGGCTTGATTTTGTCCGTGATGGTTATTCCGTTCATTGCGTCGGTCATGCGCGACGTTTTTGAGGTTGTGCCCGGGATTCTCAAGGAGTCGGCTTACGGCCTGGGAGCCACTACCTGGGAGGTCGTGTGGAACGTTGTTTTGCCGTACACCCGGGTGGGCGTGATCGGTGGCGTGATGCTTGGCCTGGGGCGAGCACTGGGTGAGACGATGGCGGTAACCTTTGTTATTGGCAATGCTCATCGGATTAGTCCGTCCCTGTATGAGGCGGGCAACAGCATCGCTTCCACGCTGGCGAACGAGTTTGCCGAAGCGTCGTCCGATTTGCATGTGTCCTCACTGATTGCCTTGGGTTTGATCCTGTTTTTTGTAACCTTTGTGGTTCTGGCGCTCTCCAAGATCCTCTTGATGCGTCTTGGCCGTCTTGAAGGGGAGAAAACCTGATGAGTGACTCTTCGGTGCTCTACCGCAAGCGCATGCGGACCAATCGCGCCGCGTTGGTCCTGTCTCTGGTGGCGATGGCTATCGGGATGGGGTTTCTGGCGTGGATTCTGGTCGTGCTTCTGTACAAGGGGTTTGGCGCTCTTAGCCTCACCCTTTTTACTCAGCCGACTCCGGCCCCCGGTTCTGAGGGAGGGCTGTCCAACGCGATTCTTGGCAGTCTCATGATGGTTGGTACGGCGACCTTCATTGCCACCCCGATTGGCATTCTCGCGGGTGTTTATCTGTCGGAATTCGGGCGCAGGGGCTGGTTGGCGCCGGCAACCCGTTTCATCAACGACATCCTGCTCTCTGCGCCATCGATTGTTATCGGTGTCTTTATCTACGCTGTTTATGTGGCTCAGGTGCAGCATTTTTCCGGTTGGGCCGGCTCGATGGCGCTGACCTTGATCGCCATCCCAGTTGTCGTGCGGACTACTGAAAACATGCTCAATCTGGTTCCTGCCACCCTCAGGGAGGCTGCGACAGCCTTGGGGGCTCCGCGCTGGAAGGTTGTGCTTCACGTGGTTCTTCGCTCTGCTCAGGCCGGTGTTCTGACCGGGATTCTGCTTGCGGTTGCGCGAGTGAGTGGTGAAACGGCCCCGCTGCTTTTTACTGCACTTAACAATCAGTTCACCAGCTTTGACCTCAACGGACCGATGGCCAATTTGCCGGTCGTGATCTTCCAGTTTGCAATGAGCCCCTATGAAAACTGGAATTCATTGGCGTGGGGTGGGGCGATCATCATTACATTTGGTGTTCTTTGCCTGAACATCGTTGTTCGGACCCTGTTCCGCAAAAAGATCTAGGAAATCCATCATGCAATCTCCTGTAGCGACCAAGCGTGACATGCCTTTTTCGCAACTTCGGGGCGAACCGACGTCTGTGGTCAGTAGCGATGCGACGCCCAAGATCAAGATTCGTAACCTCGACTTTTTCTATGGGTCGTTTCAGGGCCTGAAGCACATCAATCTGGACATCCAGGAGGGGATGGTGACTGCGTTCATCGGTCCTTCCGGGTGCGGAAAGTCGACCCTTCTGCGGACGCTGAACCGCATGTACGACCTTTACCCCGGGCAGCGTGCCACGGGTGAGATACTTTTGAACGGTCGCAATGTGCTGAGTCCGGATCAGGATGTGAATGCCCTTCGAGCCAAGGTTGGGATGGTTTTCCAGAAGCCCACGCCGTTTCCGATGTCCATTTATGAGAACATCGCATTCGGTGTGCGTTTGTATGAGAGCCTTTCCAGGGCAGATATGGACAACCGGGTCGAGTGGGCGCTGCGGAAGGCCGCTCTCTGGGATGAAGTGAAGAGCAAGCTCAATCAAAGTGGTCTGTCCTTGTCCGGTGGGCAGCAGCAGCGTTTGTGCATCGCACGAGGTGTTGCGGTCAAGCCGGAGGTTCTGCTGCTCGATGAGCCGACATCTGCGCTCGATCCGATTTCCACGGCGAAGGTTGAAGAGTTGGTTCATGAACTGAAGAGTGAGTACACCATTGCGATTGTGACTCACAACATGCAGCAGGCTGCGCGGGTGTCCGATTACACCGCCTACATGTACCTGGGAGAATTGGTGGAGTTTGGTCTCACTGACGAGATCTTCATCAAGCCCAAGCGGAAGGAAACCGAGGACTACATCACAGGCAGATTTGGCTGATCGTTCTGAACCGTGCATGCAAAGAGGGCTGACTTGGTGTCGGCCCTCTTTTTTTGACCTGATCATTCCGTCAAGATAGAATTAAAGGATTTGGTTCTGGATCCAAGGTGCGCAAAAAGCTCGTAGTCGGTAACTGGAAGATGAACGGCAGCCTTGCTCGCAACGAAGCTTTGGTCGCTGAGCTCAGGAAGCTGTTAAGGCCGGATGGCGTGGATGTGGTGGTGTGCCCGCCTTTCGTCTACCTGTCTCAAGTGAAGGCTTTGATCAAGGATGCGATTATTGCTGTGGGGGCTCAGAGTCTCTCTTCTGCCAAGGAGGGGGCCTACACTGGTGAAGTTAGCGGATCGATGTTGGCGGACTTGGGCTGCTCGTGGGTTATCGTGGGGCATTCGGAGCGACGAAGTGGTTATGGTGAGACGAATGTTGTTGTCGCAACCAAGGTGCAGGCGGCCCTCGATTCAGGCGTGAGGCCGATTCTCTGCGTTGGTGAAACACTGGAGCAGCGTGATGCGGGTGTCGCTGAAGAGGTGGTTGGCTCTCAGGTTGATGCTGTGGTTTCAGCGCTTGGTGTCGAGGCGGCCTCTTTTGTTGTGCTTGCTTATGAGCCTGTCTGGGCGATCGGGACTGGTAAGACTGCAACGCCTGAGCAGGCACAGGCAATGCATGCATTCATTCGTGATCGCCTGGTGCGGAGTGGTGTTTCTGCGCAGGGTGTAAAAATTCTTTATGGGGGTAGCGTTACGGCAGTAAACGCCTCCCTGTTGTTCAGCAAACCGGATATCGACGGTGCCTTGGTGGGTGGGGCATCCTTGGTTGCGGAAGGTTTTTCTGCCATTTGTGCAGCAGCTGCTGCGTCGTAAGTTGGTTCATCGGAGATGGTCATGGGTGGTGTGGTTTTTTCTATAGTTTTGACGGTGCATATCCTTGCTGGTCTGGGTGTAATCGGACTGGTCCTTATGCAGCACGGCAAGGGGGCTGACATGGGTGCGGCCTTTGGGAGTGGGGCTTCCGGTAGTTTGTTCGGGTCTTCAGGGTCTGCAAATTTTCTTAGCCGGACAACCGGTGCTTTGGCGGCAGTATTCTTTGTGACGAGCCTCGGGTTGAGCTATCTGGCCAGTTCCGGGGCTCCTGCGTCAAAGAGCGTAATGGAAGGGGTTGCGCCTGTTTCTGCGCCTTCGTCCGGTCTTTCTCCCGCTCCTGTTGCGCCTGCGGATGATGGGTCGAAAGCGAAGGATATTCCGCGATAAAATAATGTAATGCTTGGCGCTGCGGGTCGATTGTCTTATAATGCGCAGCATCAAACGAACAAGCCGACGTGGTGAAATTGGTAGACACGCTATCTTGAGGGGGTAGTGGCGAAAGCCGTATGAGTTCGAGTCTCATCGTCGGCACCATAAAATAAGCAAGCCGCCCGCACTCAGCGGGCGTTTGCTTGCAGGCAGCGCTAATAACTGCTATCGGTTGCGGGAGCTCAAGTGATGTTGGAAGTTTATTTTCCAGTTCTTGTCTTTATCCTGTTTGCGGCTGCTTTCGGTTTTATTCCAATAATTGCAGGCTGGGTCTTGGGGCCCAACAAGCCTGACGCCGAAAAGCTTTCCCCGTTTGAGTGTGGTTTCGAGCCATTCGAAGATGCGCGCATCAAGTTCGATGTTCGCTACTACCTGCTCGCCATTCTGTTTATCCTTTTTGATCTGGAAATCGCATTTCTGTTTCCCTGGGCAACTATTCTTCGGGAAATTGCAGCCAATGAGTCCATCCGGCTTTTTGGTTTCTTTGAAATGATTGTCTTTCTCGGCATTCTTCTGCTTGGTTATATTTACGTGTGGAAGAAAGGCGCGCTCGACTGGGAGTGATCTGTCGAGTTCCTCTGGCGAGTGAATTGTTGCTTGAAGGGTGTCTATGAGCATCGAAGGTGTTTTCAAGGAAGGGTTTGTCACTACTTCGCTTGATACGGTAATTAACTGGACTCGCACTGGTTCGCTGTGGCCCATGACTTTTGGTCTTGCGTGCTGTGCGGTCGAGATGATTCACGCCGGTTGTTCGCGTTACGACCTGGATCGATTCGGTGTTGTTTTTCGTCCGAGTCCGCGGCAATCCGATCTGATGATTGTTGCTGGCACCTTGTGCAACAAAATGGCCCCGGCTTTGCGCAAGGTTTATGATCAGATGTCGGAGCCGCGCTGGGTGATATCAATGGGGTCTTGCGCGAACGGTGGTGGGTATTACCACTATTCGTACTCTGTTGTGCGTGGGTGTGACCGTATCGTTCCGGTGGATGTTTATGTTCCCGGTTGCCCCCCCACAGCAGAAGCTCTGCTATATGGCATTGTTCAATTGCAGAACAAGATCAAACGTGACTGTACGATTGCTCGCTGATTCCCGACTATCATGAGTGAGAAACTTGACCGTCTCAGCCAGTCTTTGGCGGACAAATTTGGTGATCGACTGCGGAGTACGGTCGTTGCATGTGACGAGGTGACTGTGGTCGTCTCGGCCTCCGACTATTTGTCGGTAGCCCGCACTCTTCGGGACGACCCCGAGTTCCGTTTTGAGCAGCTTGTTGATCTTACCGGACTTGATTATTCGGGGTTTGCTGGTGAAGCAACTGAATTCCGCTTCGCGGTATCTGCTCATCTGCTTTCCGTTAGTAATAATCTGCGCCTGAGGCTTCGGGCGTTTGCGGAAGATGACTCATTTCCGATTCTTGATTCCTTGTGCGAACTCTGGCCCAGTGCCAACTGGTTTGAGCGCGAGGCCTTCGATCTTTTCGGTGTCATGTTTGTTGGGCATCCGGATTTGCGTCGGATTCTTACCGATTATGGTTTTGTTGGTTATCCGTTCCGCAAAGATTTTCCGATTTCGGGGTATGTGGAAATGCGGTATGACCAAGATTTGGGTCGCGTAATTTATCAGCCAGTTACCATCGAACCACGGGAAAATACACCCCGTATCGTGCGTGACGAAAATTATGGGAATGTCGGCCATGGCTGAGATCCGTAATTACACCATTAACTTTGGCCCCCAGCATCCCGCGGCGCACGGGGTCTTGCGTTTGGTTCTCGAGTTGGACGGCGAAGTGGTTGAGCGGGCTGATCCGCACATCGGGCTGCTTCACAGGGGTACAGAGAAGCTGGCTGAGACACGAACCTGGGTACAGTCTGTACCCTATATGGATCGTCTTGACTACGTTTCAATGATGTGCAATGAGCACGCTTATTGTCTGGCGATTGAACGGCTCTTGGGGGTCGATGTTCCAATTCGTGCCCAGTACATCCGTGTCTTGTACGATGAAATTACACGCATTCTGAATCACCTGCTTGCTGTCGGGACCCACGCACTTGATATCGGCGCCATGACTATGGTGCTTTATACCTTCCGTGAGCGGGAGGATTTGATGGATGCTTATGAGGCTGTGTCGGGAGCGCGGATGCACGCTGCTTACTACCGGCCTGGTGGCGTTTATCGCGATCTTCCGGATCGCATGCCGCAGTACGAAGTCTCAAAGTGGAAAAACACTAAGACAGTTTCCCAATTGAATGAAAATCGGCAAGGCTCCCTGCTTGATTTTCTCGAAGACTTCACTAGCAGATTCCCGCGTTATGTTGATGAGTACGAGACGCTACTCACCGATAACCGTATCTGGAAGCAGCGAACTGTAGGTATTGGCGTTGTTTCGCCCGAGCGCGCACTAGCCCTTGGTTTTTCCGGTGTCATGCTGCGTGGATCGGGTGTTGAGTGGGATATCCGCAGAAAACAGCCCTACGAAGTTTATGATCAGCTTGATTTCGACATTCCGGTTGGCGTGGAGGGTGACTGTTATGACCGTTATCTCTGTCGGATTGAAGAGATGCGTCAATCAAATCGAATCGTCAAGCAGTGTATTGACTGGTTGAGAAAAAATCCGGGCCCCGTGATTTCCAGCAACCATAAGGTTGCACCTCCTTCCAGAGAGCGGATGAAGGGGAACATGGAAGAGCTGATTCACCACTTCAAGTTGTTCACCGAAGGCATGCACGTACCACCTGGTGAAGTTTACGCGCCGGTTGAGCATCCCAAGGGTGAGTTTGGTGTCTACGCGGTTTCCGATGGGGCAAACAAGCCCTATCGGATTAAATTGCGATCACCTGGTTTTACGCATCTCTCGGCCATTGATGAAATGTCGCGCGGGCACATGATTGCTGACGTGGTAGCCATCATTGGAACAATGGATATCGTGTTCGGAGACGTGGATCGCTGAAGTGCCTATTTAAAAAGCCTCAACGATTTCCCCTATCGACATTCTGCAGGCAGTAGAGACGAAAATGCTGAGTTCCGAATCACTGAAGAAAATTGATCAAGAGATAGCGAAATATCCGCTTGATCAAAAACAGTCCGCTTCGATGTCCGCCCTCCGAATTGCGCAGGAGGAGAAAGGCTGGCTTGCAAACGAGACCATTGAGTTCGTTGCAAAGTATCTCGAAATGCCAGCGATTGCCGTCTTTGAGGTGGCAAGCTTCTATAATATGTATGACTTGGCTCCTGTTGGAGCCAAGAAAATTACCGTCTGCACCAATCTCCCTTGTGCTCTTTCGGGTGGGGTTGATGCAGCCGAATATGTCAAGAAGAAGTTGGGAATTGACTTTAACGAGACGACGGCGGACGGACAATTCACCCTCAAAGAGGGTGAGTGCATGGGCGCTTGCGGCGATGCCCCGGTGCTGCTGGTGAATAATCACCAGATGTGCAGTTGGATGACCGAGGAAAAAATCGATCAACTGTTGGCTGATCTGAAAAAATGACTTCTAAAGGGATTATTCTTTCCGGCCTCGAGGGCGACCGCACCTGGCGGCTTGCTGACTATGTTCAGCGAGGCGGATATGCAGCGCTGAAGAAGATCATCGCGGAGAATATTTCCGCCGATCAGGTCATCAGCGAAGTCAAGAAATCAGCACTCCGTGGGCGTGGTGGTGCGGGTTTTCCGACGGGGCTCAAGTGGAGCTTCATGCCCCGGGCGTTCCCCGGTGCCAAGTATCTGGCCTGCAACTCCGATGAGGGGGAGCCCGGCACATTCAAGGATCGGGATATCCTTCGGTATAACCCCCACTCTGTTATAGAGGGGATGATCATTGCTGGCTATGCAATGGGATGTGAGCGTGGTTATAACTACATTCACGGGGAAATATTCGAAGTTTACGATCGTTTTGAAGAAGCTCTCCAAGAGGCACGTGACGCCGGATTGCTGGGCAAGAATATTCTCGGTTCAGATTTCAGCTTTGACCTTTTTGCCCATCACGGTTACGGCGCGTACATATGCGGCGAAGAAACTGCACTGCTTGAGTCCATCGAAGGGAAGAAAGGGCAGCCACGTTTCAAGCCACCGTTCCCAGCGAGCTTCGGTCTCTACGGTAAACCAACGACCATCAACAATACAGAGACGTTTGCATCAATCCCTTACATTATCCGTGAAGGGGGGGATGCGTTCCTAGCTCTTGGCAAGCCGAATAACGGCGGTACCAAGCTGTTCTCGGTGTCTGGTCATGTAAATAAGCCTGGCAATTACGAAATCCCGATGGGGACTCCGTTTTCCGAGTTGCTCGAATTGGCTGGCGGCGTTCGTGGCGGTCGAAAGCTGAAGGCTGTGATTCCTGGTGGATCATCTGCGCCGGTTTTGCCGGGCTCTGTGATGATGGATTGCACCATGGACTACGATTCGATCTCCAAGGCCGGTTCCATGCTGGGTTCCGGTGCAGTGATCGTAATGGATGAATCTACCTGCATGGTCAAAGCCTTGGAGCGTTTGTCGTACTTTTATTTCGAAGAGTCCTGCGGTCAATGCACTCCTTGCCGTGAAGGTACCGGCTGGTTGTATCGTGTGATACATCGCATTGAAAACGGACTTGGGCGTTCCGACGACTTGGACTTGTTGAACAGCATTACGACCAACATCATGGGGCGTACCATCTGTGCGCTGGGCGATGCGGCCTCTATGCCTGTCCAGAGTTTCATCAAGCACTTCGGTGATGAGTTCGCATTCCATATTGAACACAAGAAGTGCCTCGTGCCGAAGGATGTTCAGCGCGAAGGCAGTAAGATTTACGTAGCGTAGGCTCGACATGCTAGAAATCGAAATTGACGGAAAGCAGTTGCAGGTTCCTGACGGTATTACCGTCATGGAGGCCGCCAATACAGTTGGCGCCTATGTGCCGCATTTCTGCTACCACAAAAAGCTCTCAATCGCGGCTAACTGCCGCATGTGTCTTGTCCAGGTAGAAAAGGCGCCGAAGCCTTTGCCGGCTTGTGCGACGCCTGTGACAAACGGGATGAAAGTGTGGACTCATTCTGAGCAGGCAGTGAAGGCTCAGAAGGGTGTGATGGAGTTCCTCCTGATCAATCATCCGCTTGATTGCCCCATTTGCGATCAGGGCGGTGAGTGTCAGTTGCAGGATCTCTCCGTCGGCTATGGTGGTGTTGAGTCACGCTATCAGGAAGAGAAGCGGGTTGTCGGCAACAAGGATCTCGGTCCGCTTGTTTCAACTGATATGACGCGCTGCATTAATTGCACCCGCTGTGTTCGATTTACCACTGAAATTGCAGGACTCATGGAGTTGGGTCAGGCATTTCGTGGAGAGCATGCCGAAATCATGCCCTTCGTCGAGAAAACCATTGACTCGGAGTTGTCGGGCAACATTATTGATCTCTGTCCGGTTGGCGCCCTCACTTCAAAGCCTTTCCGTTTTGGTGCCCGTGCTTGGGAAATGTCGAGGCGCAAGTCAGTAAGTCCTCACGACTCGCTCGGAAGCAATCTTGTCGTTCAAGTCAAGAATGATGCTGTAAAGCGCGTTCTTCCCCTGGAAAACGAGGCACTGAATGAGTGCTGGCTGTCTGACAAGGACAGGTTTTCCTATGAGGCGCTCAATAGCGAGGAGAGGCTCGCTCGGCCCATGCTGAAGCAGGGTGGTCGCTGGATTGAAACTGACTGGCAAACGGCCATTGAATATGTTGCGAATGGTCTCAAATCGATAAAAGCCGAAAGTGGTGCAGATACGATTGGTGCATTGGCATCTCCGCATAGCACTCTCGAGGAGCTTTATCTTCTCCGGAAACTAGTCCAGGGGCTTGGGTCGGGTAACGTTGACTTCCGTTTGCGCCAGTCGGATTTTTCTGCTGATGGAAAAATGAGTGGCGCTCCGTGGCTTGGGATGCCGGTGGCGGATATAGCCAATCTCGATCGTTTGTTTGTTGTGGGCAGTTTTTTCCGGAAAGATCATCCGCTGGTTGCCCAGCGTGTTCGACAGGCAGCAAAGCGCGGCTTGAAGGTCAGCGCACTTAATCCCGCGTTTGATGACTGGCAGTTGCCTGTTGCAAATCGTGTTTGTGTTCCGCCGCAAGAAATGATTGTTGCTTTGGCCAAGATCGCCAAAGCTCTTTCTGAACAGACCGGGCGTGAGTTGTCGGTTCAGGTTGCCGCCGCATGTGCAGGCCTGGTGGTCGATGAAGCTTCTCTCGCGATTGCGAACAGTCTTGGCTCTGGTCGTCGTTCTGCTGTCTGGCTTGGTAACTACGCCGTCCAGCATGAGCATGCTGCAGAAATTCACGTTTTTGCTCAGGAAATCGCAAGATTGAGTGATGCTAGTTTCGGCTTTTTGGGAGAGGCTGCGAACAGTGTTGGTGGTTATATTGCCGGGGCAGTACCGTTTGCGGGCGTTCCCGGAAAAAATGTGACGGAAATGTTGTCGGCACCGTTGAAGGCTTACGTGCTGCTTGGACTGGATCCCGCATTCGATTTGGGCAACAGTGCAGCTGCTGCCGGGGCACTCAAGGGTGCTGATATGGTCGTCATGTTATCCGCCTTCAAATCGGACAGCGCGCTTGAGTTCGCAGACGTGATGCTTCCCATCGCGCCATTTACAGAAACTGCAGGTGTTTTTGTCAATTGCGAAGGACGTGCCCAGAGTTTCTTCCCCGTGGTCAAGAGCCGCGGAGAGTCACGTCCCGGCTGGAAGGTACTTAAGGTTCTTGGGGAAACATCTGGTCTTGACGGCTTCGGGTTTGAAAAGATCGAGGATGTCCGTGCTGAGGTGCTTGAGTCTGACGGAACAGTTAATCCGGCCAAACTCGATAATTCTGTTGCACTTAATGTAGAGTCCCTCCGTGCTGTGGAGGCAGCTGTTCAACGCATTGCAGATATTCCGATTTATTCGGCAGATCCCATTGCTCGTCGTTCTCCCCCATTGCAGCAAACTCAGGATGGAGTGGCGCCAAGCGCCCGGCTGAGTGCGGCAACCATAACCCGTTTGGGTGTGCAGGCCGGCTTGGCGGTGCGTATCAAATCTGCATATGGTGAGGTGTCGGCAGTTGTTGCTGAAGACGATGGTGTCGCTGATGGTTGTGTGCGCTTGGCTGGTGCTCATCCGATGACGGCAGCGCTGGGTTCTCTGCATGGTGAAATCAGCTTGGAGCGCATGTGATGGAAGCCTACATTGAGCCAGTAGCCATGTTCTTTGGCGAGGCCTGGCCCCTGGTTTGGTCCTTGCTTAAAATTGTTGGCATCGTAGCCCCGCTGTTTCTGTGTGTGGCCTATTTGACTCTGGCCGAACGTAAGGTTATCGGCTACATGCAGGTGCGTATTGGCCCAAATCGTGTGGGGCCAATGGGTTTGCTGCAGCCGATCGCTGATGGTGTAAAGCTTTTGCTTAAAGAAGTGATTATTCCTTCCGGCGCAAACAAAGGGCTTTTCATTATTGGACCCGTTCTTGCCCTAGGTCCTGCTCTGGCTGCCTGGGCTGTTGTGCCGTTCAACGAGGGATGGGTTGTCGGGAACGTAGATGCTGGCCTTTTGTTCCTCTTGGCGGTGACCTCCATTGAAGTCTATGGGGTCATCATTGCCGCATGGGCGTCTAACTCCAAGTATGCCTTTCTCGGAGGCATGCGTGCTGCAGCCCAAATGGTTTCGTATGAAATCGCCATGGGTTTCGCTCTTGTATGTGTTTTGATGACATCCTCCAGTCTCAATCTGACAGATATCGTCATGAGTCAGGGCAAAGGGCAGGCAGCCGACATGGGCTTAGGTTTCCTTAGTTGGAACTGGTTGCCGCTTTTTCCAATGTTCATCGTTTACCTGATTTCCGGCATTGCTGAAACCAATCGTGCGCCTTTCGACGTTGTCGAAGGGGAGTCTGAAATCGTTGCTGGCCATATGGTGGAATATTCGGGTATGGCGTTTGCGCTGTTCTTCCTTGGGGAATACGCAAACATGATTCTGGTTTCTGCGCTGACATCCATCCTTTTTCTCGGTGGTTGGCTCTCGCCCGTCGGTTTTCTTGGTGACGGGTTTTTCTGGTTGGCGATCAAGACCGCTTTCATTCTCTTTTTGTTCCTGTGGTTCCGTGCAACTTTCCCGCGGTTCAGGTACGACCACATCATGCGATTGGGTTGGAAGGTTTTCATTCCCTTGACCTTGTTCTGGGTGGTTGTTGTTGCCGTCTGGGTCATGTCTCCGTTGTCGATCTGGAAGTGAGGCCGTGAAATGGGTGCTATAAAAGAATACGTAGGAAGCCTCTTCCTGAAAGAACTGGTGAAGGGACTAGCTCTTACCGGCCGTCACCTTTTTGCCAGGAAGATTACGGTACAGTTCCCGGAGGAGAAAACGCCGCAAAGTCCGCGCTTCCGAGGCTTGCACGCTTTGCGTCGCTATCCCAATGGGGAGGAGCGTTGCATTGCATGCAAATTGTGCGAGGCAATTTGTCCGGCCATGGCGATTACGATCGAATCCGAGCAACGGGCTGATGGTTCCCGGCGCACGAGTCGATACGATATAGATCTGACGAAGTGTATTTTTTGCGGCTTCTGTGAGGAGGCTTGCCCGGTAGATGCAGTTGTTGAGACGCGCGTGTTTGAGTATCACGGCGAGAAACGGGGCGATCTCTACTACACGAAGCAGATGCTTTTGGCCGTTGGGGACCGCTACGAATCGCAAATCGCGAAGGATCGAGAAGTCGAATCCAAGTACCGGTAAGGTTAGCGAAAGCGGACAGAAACATACTTACGGAATACGCTCATGGACTTCCAGTCGGTCATTTTTTATTTCTTTTCTACAGTGCTTGTACTAGCCTCCTTGGCGGTTATCACCTCCAAGAACCCGGTCCATGCAGCTCTTTTTCTTGTTTTGGCGTTTTTTACGGCTGGCGGCATCTGGATGTTGTTGCACGCCGAGTTTTTGGCGATAGCGCTGGTCATGGTCTATGTAGGGGCCGTCATGGTGCTCTTCCTGTTTGTTGTGATGATGCTTGATATCAATATCGAGCGGATTCGTCAGGGTTTCTGGAGCTATTTGCCTGTAGGTGCGCTGATCGGTGTCCTTATGGTGATCGAAATGGTCATGGTGCTCGGTGGGCGCAACTTCGGGCTCGAAGAGATGCCTCATCCCGCTGAAGTTCAGCAGGGGTACAGCAACACAAAGGAGCTTGGACGACTGCTTTACACGGATTACGTATATCCCTTCGAACTTGCTTCCATTGTGCTGCTGGTTGCAATGGTTGCGGCAGTTGCTCTCACGCTCCGCAAACGAAAGAATGTGAGGAAAATTGATCCGGCGGAGCAGATTTCCGTCAAGCGTGATGATCGGGTGCGGATCGTTTCGATGCGCTCAGAAAAAGATTGAATTCGGTGACGATCGTCAGGGAGGACAGTAGATGCTTTCGTTGTCTCATTACTTGATATTGGGTGCGATTCTCTTCGCCATCAGCGTTGTAGGAATTTTTCTCAATCGCAAAAATTTGATTGTTCTGTTGATGGCTATCGAGCTCATGTTGCTTGCGGTCAATCTTAATTTTGTTGCTTTCTCGTATTATTTGGGGGACGCAGCGGGCCAGATTTTTGTTTTCTTCATATTGACTGTAGCGGCAGCTGAGTCAGCTATCGGTTTGGCTATTCTCGTGGCGTTGTTCCGTAATTTGCGGACTATTCACGTTGATGACCTGGACAGCCTCAAGGGATAAGGAAGCGTTTCGATGACGGAGATGCAGAAGCTCTATCTGTTGGTTCCGCTTGCGCCTTTGTTTGGTGCGATTGCAGCGGGGCTGTTTGGGAAGGTCATAGGACGGGCTGGCGCCCACACCGTGACCATTCTCGGTGTCGCCATTGCGTTCTTTACGTCGCTTGTCATCTTTCAAGATGTACAGGCGGGGAATGTGTTCAATGGCACCCTTTACACGTGGGCCAGTAGTGGTGCATTGACATTCGAAGTGGGATTCCTCATCGACTCATTGACGGTAATGATGATGCTTGTCGTTACTTTCGTGTCCTTGATGGTGCATATCTACACCATTGGATACATGTCTGAAGACCCTGGTTACCAGCGCTTCTTCAGCTATATCTCATTGTTTACTTTTTCGATGCTGATGCTGGTCATGTCGAACAACTTCCTGCAGCTGTTCTTTGGCTGGGAGGCTGTTGGTCTAGTGTCCTATCTGCTGATTGGTTTTTGGTACACCAGGCCGTCCGCAATTTTTGCGAACATGAAAGCCTTTCTGGTGAATCGGGTTGGTGACTTTGGCTTTTTGCTTGGTATCGGTCTTGTTGCAGCCTATTCGGGCTCGCTCAACTATGCTGAAGTGTTTGCCAAGGCGCCCGAACTTGTCGCCATGACAGTTCCTGAGACCGGGTGGCCGCTCGTTACTGCCATCTGTATCGGACTCTTCATCGGTGCAATGGGTAAGTCTGCACAGGTACCCCTGCATGTATGGCTGCCTGACTCCATGGAAGGTCCCACGCCTATTTCGGCCCTTATTCATGCGGCAACCATGGTTACAGCAGGTATCTTCATGGTTGCCCGGATGTCACCCCTTTTTGAACTGTCCGAGACCGCTCTTTCTTTTGTTCTTGTCATTGGAGCTACCACGGCCTTGTTCATGGGTTTTCTTGGCATTGTCCAGAACGATATCAAGCGTGTCGTTGCGTATTCCACGCTGTCGCAACTTGGTTACATGACTGTTGCGCTCGGTGTTTCTGCCTATTCGGCGGCTGTTTTCCATCTGATGACGCATGCCTTCTTCAAGGCCCTGTTGTTCTTGGGGGCAGGCTCGGTCATCATCGGCATGCATCACGATCAGGATATGCGGAACATGGGCGGGCTTTGGAAGTACATGCCCATCACCTGGTTTACGTCTTTGATCGGCTCGCTTGCCCTGATCGGTTTTCCGTTCATGTCGGGTTTCTATTCAAAAGATACGATCATCGAAGCAGTGCAACTGTCGCACCTGCCGGGTTCGGACTATGCTTACTTTTGTGTAATCGCTGGTGTTTTCGTAACTGCTTTCTATTCTTTCCGCATGTATTTCCTTGTTTTTCACGGCAAGGAAAGGTTTGGGCATGCTGCAGAGCATTCTCACGTAGAGGAGGCTCATGGGAGTGACGAGCATGCCGACGAACATCACGCTGATGAGCACCATCACGGTTTGGCCCCCGGGCAGAAGCCGCATGAGTCTCCTTGGGTTGTTACGGTTCCGCTTGTTTTGCTTGCGATTCCGTCGATGTTGGTTGGCTACCTCACGATCAGCCCCATGCTGTTTGGTGACTTCTTCAAGGGTGTAATCCATTTCTCCGAGAATCACCATGCGATGGCAGAGTTGGCGGAGGAGTTTCATGGCGCGACAGCAATGGCCATACACGGGTTCACCTCTTTGCCGTTCATTTTGGCGATGTCTGGGGTAATTCTGGCTTGGTTCTTCTACATGATTGCGCCTGCAATCCCTGCTGCGATCATGCGGACGTTCAAGCCGATCCATACACTTCTCGAAAACAAGTATTACTTTGACAAGTTCAATGAAATTGTTTTTGCGGGAGGAGCCCGTCTTCTGGGCCGCGGACTGTGGAAAGTGGGCGACCAGACAATCATCGACGGTATGATTGTGAATGGTTCCGCCAAAGTCGTCGGCTTGATCGCCCAGCTTTCCCGGCTCTTCCAGACTGGTCATATTTATCAGTACGCGTTTTCGATGATTATTGGGGTGTTCATCCTGCTGACCTTCTGGTTCAACCGCGGATAACTTCGTGATGTTGTCGATTTGAGGAAAGTTACAAGATTTAGGACTTGCGCGCCGCATCGTGGCGCATAGAACGGAAAGTAGAGATGACGGGTATTCCATTCCTCAGCCTAGCGATTTGGGTTCCGATCGCTGGTGGATTATTAGCACTCGCTACGGGGTCTGACCGTAATGCGTCGGTCGCCAGATTCGTGGCGCTTCTTTCTGCTCTTGCGGGTTTGGCGGTCAGTATTCCGCTCTATACCGGTTTCGATGTGACGCAGAGTGCCATGCAGTTCGTGGAGTCCTACCCATGGATTCCTCGATTCAACATCAATTACACGCTTGGTGTTGATGGCATTTCGGTCCTCTTTGTTCTGCTGAACAGCTTCATCACGGTGATTGTTGTTGTTGCTGGCTGGGAAGTGATCAAGGAGAAAGTCGCGCAGTACATGGCTGGCTTCCTGATCATGTCCGGGCTGATCAATGGAATCTTCAGTGCGCTGGATGGTTTGCTGTTTTATGTTTTCTTCGAGGCATCCCTTATTCCACTGTTCATCATTATCGGTGTCTGGGGCGGCCCGAACAGGGTTTACGCAGCGATTAAGTTCTTTCTGTATACGCTCGCCGGCTCTTTGCTGATGCTTGTGGCTCTTCTTTACCTGTTTATGGAGTCGGGCGGTAGTTTCAGCATTCTTGACTGGCATCAACTGAAGCTGGGTATGGACGTTCAGAGTCTTCTGTTCTGGGCTTTTCTCGTATCGTTTGCCGTAAAGGTGCCGATGTTTCCGGTTCATACCTGGTTGCCGGATGCTCACGTGGAGGCACCGACAGGTGGCTCGATTGTACTTGCTGCAATTGGTTTGAAGCTTGGTGCCTACGGTTTTCTGCGTTTCTCACTTCCGATTGCTCCGGATGCGAGCCATGCTTTTGCTCCGCTGATCATTACCTTGTCGTTGATTGCGGTGGTGTACATCGGCTTTATCGCACTAGTCCAGACGGACATGAAGAAGTTGGTGGCGTATTCGTCAATTGCACACATGGGTTTTGTGACCCTGGGCTTCTTCATCTTTAATCCGGTTGGGATTGAAGGTGCCTTGGTGCAGATGATTTCCCATGGGTTCGTTTCCGGAGCAATGTTTGCCTGTATAGGTGTCCTGTATGACCGCATGCATTCGCGTCAGATCGCCGATTACGGTGGTGTGGTCAACGTAATGCCGAAGTTCGCAGCGTTGTTCATGCTGTTCTCCATGGCAAACGCAGGTTTGCCGGCGACCTCGGGTTTTGTTGGCGAGTTCATGGTCGTGCTTGGTGCTGTTCAGTTCAATTTCTGGGTGGGTTTTGCGGCTGCGACTACTCTGATTGTGGGGGCGGCATATACTCTCTGGATGTACAAGAGAGTCGTGTTCGGTGCCATTACCAATCATCACGTGTCTGAGCTTACTGACCTCAATAACAGGGAGTTTGCTTTCCTGTCTATTCTTGCTGTGTGCGTCCTGGCGATGGGTATTTACCCGTTCCCGGTGACGGAGGTGATGCACGCGTCGGTGAATGATCTGCTCAAGCATGTTGCGGTGAGCAAGCTTTAACTTCATGTAACCGAGATAAAAACTTGCGGACTGTGGCCTGAAGATGAACTTTGTTATCCCCGATTTTTACCCTGCGGCAGCGGAGCTTTTTGTGGTCGCGATGTCCTTTGTGATTCTTATGGCAGGTACATTTGCCAAGGATTCACGAGGTTTGACATATGTGTTGACTCAGCTGACGCTGTTCGGTGCGGCCGCGATTACATTGCTAACAATGGATGGGCAGGTCAATTTCACGTTCAGTAATATGTACGTGGATGACTTGATGGGCGATTTTCTCAAGCTGGTTCTGTACTTTTCCGTTGCCATCGTGCTGCTGTATTCCCGCGGCTACATGAACGACAGAAAGATGGAGACCACTGAATATTACGTCCTTGCGGTCTATGCCACGCTCGGGATGATGGTCATGATTACGGCCAATCACTTTTTGACCCTTTATCTGGGTCTTGAGCTTCTGTCCCTGGCTTTGTACGCGATGGTTGCATTGCAGCGTGACTCTGCCCGCGCAACTGAAGCTGCGATGAAGTATTTCGTTCTCGGTGCGCTTGCTTCCGGGCTTTTGCTTTACGGCATTTCAATGTTGTACGGTGCGACCGGGACTCTCGAAATTTCAGGTGTTGCGCAGGCAATTTATCACCAGGCTGGAAACAAGACCGTCTTGATGTTCGGGTTGGTCTTCATTGTTGCTGGCCTCGCATTCAAGCTTGGTGTCGTTCCGTTTCACATGTGGATTCCTGACGTCTATCATGGTGCACCGACGGCAATTACGCTGTTTATTGCGTCTGCCCCCAAGCTGGCTGCGTTTGCGATGGCGATGCGCCTGTTGGTTAACGGCTTGTTTGAATTGGCCGACCAATGGCAGTCGATGCTGATGTTTCTCGCCATTCTGTCCATCGTGCTGGGTAACTTTGCGGCAATCGCACAGCCCAACATCAAGCGCATGCTTGGCTATTCCGGCATCTCTCACATGGGGTTCATGTTGTTGGGTCTGATGTCGGGAGTTGTCGGCGGAGATCGGCACTTCGCTCTGAACGCATACAGTTCTTCAATGTTCTATGTGATCTCGTATGTACTGATGAGCATGGCGTCGTTTGGTGTTGTTCTGCTTCTTTCTCGAGTGGGAGTCGAGGCCGAGACCCTGGACGATTTCAAGGGTTTGAACAAGCGCAGCTCCTGGTTCGCCGGCGTGATGGCTATGGTCATGTTCTCGATGGCAGGTATTCCGTTCTTTGTCGGTTTCTTTGCTAAGTTCTCTGTCCTGCAGGCGGTCGTTGCAGCCGGCTATATCTGGATTGCTGTACTGGCCGTGATTATGTCCTTGATCGGCGCGTTTTATTATCTTCGGGTCGTTAAGGTCATGTTTTTTGACGAGCCGGTCGACAACACGCCTTTGGTCGCAACGTCTGACATGCGAGTGTTGTTGTCAATGAATGGCTTGGCTATTGCCGGGCTTGGATTGGCACCGCAGGCTTTGATGTCGCTCTGCGCTTATTCTCTTCTCGGGTCGCTGTAAGCCCTAAGGCGTTTGTGAATTGCTATTTTGAAAACAGGATAGCCAGTCGAAGTAAAGTAAACCCGGGATTAATCCCGGGTTTATTTTTTCTTGATATTGTTACGCCGCTAGCTGTTGTTGTCAGGAGCTACAGGTTTGCTTGCTTGTGCCTGCAGCTTCGCCGATGACGCTTGCGGCCCGGGTTTCCTGATAGAATTGGATAGTCGCAGGGTTGTAAGTAAAATGTGTGCGGCGTCTGTCTTCGCGGCGCTGGTTTGTCGGTCCCCAAATTTTCAGTTATCGCACATGATTCAAAAAGTCGAAAACTTCGTGATTGTTGGCCGTACCAGTGATGGTAAGACTTTTCGCCCCAGCGATTGGGCAGATCGTCTTTGCGGGATTATGTCTGCTTTCGGTTCGGATAACCGAAATCGAATGACTTATTCTCCCCATGTGCGGCCGGCCTGTAATCTGAGAGGGGACAAGACCGTTCTTGTGGATGCCCGTATCCATGACATTGAACCCCTTGCTTATAATTTCCTGAAAAACTTTGCCAAGGATAATGATCTGCAGATCGAAACTCTGCCTGATGATCATTTTGGTTAGATTGGAGATTGTTCGGCAGGCGTAAAAAAGAGGAGGAAATTTCCTCCTCTTTTTTTGTGCTCAAATAATGTTTCTGTAGTCTTTTAAGGCGGCTTATCTAGCGCTGTCGTATCGCCAGTCCGGCGCGTGTGCCTGGAGCCATTGCTCAAGCATCATGATGATCCAGACCATCTCGCCGTAATACCCCGGGTGTTCGGGTAGCCATTTTTCGTGGAGTTCGCGAAGGAAAGCCGGACGAATTACGCCTCGTTCTCCGAAGGCTTCCAAAGTTTCCGTTGCGAGTTTGCGCAGCCCAGGATGCTTTACCGCCCATACGCCGAAGGGGAGACCGAAGCCATGTTTTTTCTTGGTTATGATTTCGTCGGGAAGGAATCCACGCAAAGCTTCCTTGAATAGCCAGCGAAGTTTCAGACCCTTGAGTTTCCAGTCGGTGGGTAGGGTGAGCGAGAAGTCCAGCAACTCGTCAGACAGCAAAGGAAAGCCTACGTCTACGCCTGCAAGTCGAGTTGTTCCGATAACCTTTGGCAGGTCGTTATCTGCAAGGGTGTATTTCCAGTCGAAAGCGAGCATCCGGTTGATCAAGCCGGCATCGTTAACTTCGGACCAGGTTGCTTTTTGTAGTTCGGTGGGTTCGGCCAGATTTATTTTCGCCTTGAACGCGGGCTCGAAGACGGTGTCGATACCGAGGCGAAGCAGCAGGTTGTACATCTCCATCCGGTCTGGCATGGGGACGGAAGCCTGTTCCACATAGCTGACGCCTTTTTTTATCAGGGGAATGCGATCAAGGCCGGGTATGCCGGAAATCGGTTCCACAACGCTAGTGCGCAGCAAGGCCGGAATGGTATCGTACCAGCCAAATACACGCTGTTTTGCGTAGCGCGAATTGCCACCGAAGAGTTCATCTCCGCCATCGCCGGCAAGCAGCTTTGTAATACCGTCAGCTTTTGCCCGACTGGCGCAAATCCAGGCTGGTACTGCCGAGGAGTTGCCAAAGGGTTGATCATAAAATCTGGCGACGAGAGGAATACCTTCCAGCAGATCTTCCGGGGTCACGTAGTATTCGTGATGGTCGGTCTTGAAATGGCGGGCAGCGAGCCGGGCGTATTCCATTTCGTCGTAGCCGGTAGCATCGAACCCCATCGAGTAGGTCTTTGCCGATGCGCCGCTTATCTGGCAGAGCATGCCGGAGACGGTGGAGCTGTCGGTTCCGCCAGACAGGAATGCTCCTGTGCCGGAGCCGCTGTATTCGTTCCTTACGGATTCGCGAACGATGTCCAGGAAGCGGCCCTTGGTTTCATTCAGATTCAGGCGCGGGTTCTCGTTGAAGACCGGTAGCCAGTGCTTGGAAATCCGCGATTGTCCTTTTTTCCATTCCAGCATGCTGGCCGGCGCCAGGCGCTTTACTTCCCGGAAAATAGTAACCGGCGAAGGAATCATGTGGAAATACAGATAATCGAAAATTGCCTGTGGATTGATGGTTCGGCTGTCAAGCGGAACGCTGTCGGCACGATCAGAAAAGCTCAGTTCGCCTTTTTCTTCGGCATAGCACCAGGGTTGGGTGTCGAAGCGGTCCGTGAGCAGAGTGGCGCTGTTCTGGTTGGTGTCTATGAAAGCGACGGCGAAACGACCTTTTACTTCTTTGGCCGCATCGACTCCCTTGCTTTCAAACAGGGCAAGCCAGGATTGCGCCTGATTGTTGCCACCATTGGGGAAGCGTGGGCTGCCGAGGCTGATGCACAGAATGCCTTCATGTTCGGCAATATCGGCCGGCTTTTGCGCAGTCAGATGGCCGCCATTCCAGTTGCAGGTCCATTGATTGCCTGTGAGTTGAATCTCAAGCTTGGTGGCTGTTCCGGTCTGGGGCGTTTTCAGACGCGCGTGGATCAAGGTTCTGTTTTCCAAATCCGACTCCATTAATTATAGACAATCAGGGCGCGTCGTTACGCTGCACGGGCTGCAGAAAACGACCCAGTTTGAGTTTTGAGAGAATGTAGGCTTCGGCGCCATAGGGTCGGCCGCTGGCGTACCAAAGACCGAGAAGTATCGTTGTATAGGATAGGGCGCCGAGCAGGACTTCGAGCAGGAAGGCCAGCATCAGGGGCAGGGTGTCGGGAGGCGTGACCAATAGATCAATGGTGGCCATGGAGGCTGCCGCTGCTACTGGGCGCCAGGCGACACGAATGATATCTGCGAGGCGTAATTCGCGTACCTCGTGCAGGATGACGGCCATGAAAAAGATCAGGCCGACGGCCGCGACCACCAGACGAATCCGTGCAATGTCGATGGCGCCGGCCGACGAGAAGATGAGTCCGGCGACTACGAGGAACAGAATGTTCTGGACCCATATGAAAATGCCGAGCGTCCGAATCTTGCCGATGGTTACCAGCAGATAGCCTGCTGCGTGTGAAATGGCACCGAGGGAAAAAACGAGGGCGAGCGTTTGCACGAAGGGGATGGCGGCAAGCCATTGCTCGCCGAGCAGAACCAATACAGCGCGATCCGCAACAGACGCCAGCCCTACGCCAGCGGGAATCGCGAGCATGGTCTGGACGGCAAGGGCCAGCAGATAGGCATCTCGCAGGCGTTGTGCGTCGTGTTTGGCCGCGACGAAGGCGGGGAACAGCACACGCCCGAGGGGCTGCAGAAGTTCGGTCGACGGCATGGCCGATATTTCGTCGGCGAGGGTGTAGGCTCCGACGGTCGATGCGTCGGACAGGCGACCAACGAGAAACCGGTCGAACTGCGTCTCAAAGTAGATTCCGATGGAGCGCAGCAAGGCCCATTGGGAGAATGACCATAGTTTTGCAAAACGCGACAGGGAAAATCGCGGCCGGAACGGATGCATGATGTAGCTGAGGATGACGCCGGTCGTGCGGCCCGCCAGAGCCCCCAGGGGCATGGCCCAGTAGGATTCGAGCTGGATGGCGAGGGTGACTGTGACCAGGAAACCTGCCAGCCGGCGGATGAAAAAGAAGCGGAAGTCCCGGGAGAAATCCATGTTTTTCTGGAAGTTGACGATCCCTATATTCTCGAAGCCTCCGATGAACATGCCCAGGGCCATCAGGCGGGTGACATCACAGACGCGGGGGTCCCGATAGTAGTCTGCTGCCAGCGGAGCGAGCAGAAAGATGATGATGGTGACCGCTGTGGCCTGGATCAGGCGGATGGTCCACGCGGTATTGTAGTCATCGTCGTCGGCGTTCCTGTTCTGGATGAGGGCCATGTTGACGCCGAGGTCGAGCAACACGTCCACGAGTCCGACCAGTACCGATGCCATGGCGATGATGCCAAAGTCTGCCGGAGTCAGTATCCGGGCGAGAATCAATGTGCTCAGAAGACCGATCAGGCGATCGGTCCAGCGCATGGCAACGACAATCAGTGCGCTGGCGAAAATGCTCTTCTTCTTTGGTGGCGTGGTCATTGATCAGGCTTGTCGGTATGCGGTTGCTTTGACAGAGGGGGTTTTCACCGCAGGGGCGAATTCGTGACCTGGCGTGCGAGATCCGCCAGGGCTTGTTCCAGAATTTCTGTTTCCATTTGATTGTCCCGACTTCCAGCATTGAAGCTGCGGCGTACGTGCAGTCCAAATGGACGCCCTTGCCAGAGTGATTCTTCCCATCTATTGGGGAGCGGAGAGGCGAGCCAGTTGTGCTCAACAAAACCGCTTTGGGTGAACGTATTGCGACGCTTGGGGATATAGCAATAACGTTCGGGCAACAGTGCTTCGACGAGCCGGTGTTTCCAGTTGCGGGCATCGAATTCAGGGAAATTGTGGGCGTCGAGTCTGAACACCGGTTGGGTGCACTCGCTGGAAATAAGTGGCTGATTGGCGAAACGCTCGAATACGCGCACACCTGTATCCCAGGGAATGCGGCGTCGATTTGCGAAATAGCTGATTCTGTCGAGGAGTGTATTGGTGGACTTTCCCGGCATCTTGATCCGGTTCAGTTCCGGCAGGAAATCGAGTTGCAGCTTGCCGACTTTTTCCAGGTCGATGAACATGCAATGTACCGCCGGGAAATAGCGATAGTTTCGGTTGTAGCGGGGGTGCCACGGTGTTCCGAAAAAGGCCAGTCCGTGTCGTTCCATATAATCTGGAATGGTGGCGACCCAATCCGGACTGAGGATATAGAAATCCGGGTCGAGCACCAGCAGAAAACGCGTCCGGGTTGTGTGTATGAGCCGGTTCAATGCGTCGGCATGGTGGTAGCTGGCGCCGCGTGAGGTTTCGTTCGACCCGTGTTCTATGGCGAATGGTCCGTGCTCACTGGTAATGCAGTCCTCGGTATTGGCCGGAGCATTTTCTGCTACACGCCAGATCACGCGTTGCTCGAAGTCCCGGTTCAGTTGCGCGCTGAGCTGGGCATTAAGCCTTAGCAGGTGCCCGTGTCCAAACGAGACAGAGCAGATGGTGAGTCGCGTGTCCATGCGCGGGAGGGTCGGGCCGTAGCCTAGACCAGAACCTCGACGACCCTGGGTTGGTCGAGAAATGCCTGCGGGCTGGCGCTGGCGCCATAGGCGCCGGATTGAAAGATCACGACCAGGTTGCCGGGGTGCGCTTCAGGCAGGGCCATCCGGTCGGCCAGAATGTCCAGCGGCGTGCACAGCGGGCCGACAACGGAAACCGCTTCGCCTGCGGGGGCGTCGCTCCGGTCACCGATGGTCACCGGATAGTTCTTGCGGATCACCTGGCCGAAGTTTCCCGAGGCCGAAAGATGGTGGTGCAGGCCACCGTCGGCAACCAGGAAGGTGTGGCCGCGGGACACCTTGCGATCGAGGATCTTGCAGACGTAAATGCCGGCCTCGCCGACAAGATAGCGTCCCAGTTCGATGACGATCTCGGCTTCAGGTAGTTTCTCCCTGGCTTCCGTTGCGATGGCCGCGAGGTTTGCAGAAATGCTGCTCAAGTCCAGGCGTTGCTCGCCCGGGAAGTAGGGAATGCCGAATCCGCCTCCGAGGTTGAGAAATTTGACGGCTGACGGCGCGCTTTCGGCCAGGCGCAGGGCCAGATCAAAACACTTGCGCTGGGCTTCGACGATGGCTTCGGGGCGCAGGTTCTGGGAGCCGGCAAAGAGGTGGAAGCCTTCGAAGGCAAGGCCAGCCTGGCCGATTTCGGCGAGCAGGGCCGGGACCTGTTCGGCGTCGACACCGAACTGCTTGGGGCCGCCGCCCATTTTCATGCCGGAACTCTTCAGTTCGAAGTCCGGATTGACGCGCACTGCGACGCGTACCGGCCAGCCGGTAGCCTGGCGGATGGCAGCCAGTTCGGAGACTTCACGGAAGGATTCGATGTTGATCAGGATGCCGGCTGCGACGGCCTGACGCAGCTCTTCATGGCGTTTGCCAGGACCGGCAAAGCTGATTTCATGTGGATTGGCGCCGCTGTCGAGGGCAACCTTCAGTTCGCGCCCCGATGCGACATCGATGCCATCCACGAGCCGGGCCATGTGGTCGACCACGGCGGGCATCGGATTCGCCTTCATGGCGTAGTGGATCTTGATGCCGGCAGGCAGGGCTGCACGCAGTTCGGCGACCCGGCGTGTCAGCAGTTCGCGGTCATAGGCATAAAAGGGCGTCTGGCCTATGCGTTCGGCCAGGCGACGCAGGGGGATGCCGCCGACCATCAGCTCGCCACCTTCGGACTGGAACTGGTCCATTGGGGCGTGTACCGGTTTCTCGCGGGTCACTTCACTCATCGCGGCACCTTGTTTGCGTTTTCGAATTCGGTGGAAAGGGTCTTGCGATCGATCTTGCCGTTGGGATTGCGGGGCAGGGGGCCGTCGCGGGCCTCGATGACCGAGGGCACCATGTAGGCCGGCATGCGCTGGCGACATTCTGCGAGCAGTGCCGTGGCATCCAGGGGCGCACCGTCCTTGCCGGTGGCAATCACGCAAATGGCGTGGCCAAGGGATGGGTGGGGGACGCCAAAGGCGACGCATTCGCCGACCAAGTGGGTGGAGTAGAGCACTTCTTCGACTTCGGTCGGGCTGACCCGATAGCCGGAAGTCTTCATCATCTCGTCGCGGCGGCCGATGAAATACAGGTAGCCGTCCTCGTCGCGGCGCACCGTGTCGCCCGAAAAAACGGCGATTTCAGGCAGCACGAAGCCCGCCTGGCGGCCGGGTGCCGTGACCGGCAGGGGCTTGAAGCGCTCGGCGGTTTTTTCGGGATCGTTCCAGTAGCCCATGGCCACGTGAGCACCACGCTGTACCAGTTCGCCCGGTTCGTTCGGACCACATTCGCTGCCGTCGTCCCGCAGAACCATCACTTCGGCGTTGGGGATGGCCTTGCCGATGGAGTCAGGACGAATGTCGGCCTGTTCGGGCGGCAGGTAGGTAGCGCGGAAGGCTTCGGTAAGCCCGTACATCAGGAAGGGCTGGGTGCGTGGCAGGTGGGTGCGCAGGGCCTTGAGGGTTTCGAGGGGCATCCGCCCACCGGTGTTGGCGAAGTAGCGCAGGTGATCGGTGACTGTTTCCGGCCACTTGAGCTGGGCTAGCTGGATGTACAGCGGGGGGACGGCAGTCAGACCTGTGACTTTCTCTTTGACCATCGCCTTGAGCACATCCTGCGGGAGCAGGTAGTTCAGCAGCACAACCCGGGCTCCGCTGTGGAAGGCGGTGGTGAGTTGCGAGAAGCCGGCATCGAAGGACAGCGGCAGGGCTGCCAGCAGGGTGTCGTCGGCGGTGTTGCCGAGGTAGCTGGCGACGCTCTTGGCGCCGGCCACCATGTTGCGGTGGGACAGCACCACGCCCTTTGGCCGGCCGGTGCTGCCGGAGGTGTACAGGATGGACAGCATGTCCGTGTCGACGACCCGGTGTCCGGGGCGGGGCGGCAAAGCCAGCAGGTCGGCCCACTGGTGGATGCCGATGGCCTGCAGACTGACCGGCTTGGTGCTCGGTGCTGTCAGGATGACATGGCGCAGGTCATGGCAGTTTTCGAGGGTGCTGGCGATGAGCGGCAGGCGTTCGGGTGAGGTGATCAATACCCGGGCGTTGCAGTCGCGCAGGATGTGGCCGACCTGTTCTGCCTTGAGGATCGGATTGACCGGTACGAAGGCGCCGCCGGCTCGTGCCGCGCCAAAGCTGGCGACGACGGTCTCAATGCGCTTGTCCAGGAAGATGCCGACTCGCTCACCCCGGTCGAGGCCGAGCCCGATCAGCCCGGAGGCCATCCCGGCAACCTGATCATCGAGTTCGCGATAGCTGAGGGTGCGTGCGCCTGCGGTCAGGGCTGACGAGTCGGGAGCCCGACTGGCAGAGGCAGTGATGAGTTCGTGGAGAAGAGTCGTAGTGAACATCGTTCTGGAGCAGGTTTGTCGAACCAATCGTCAGGCAAGTCCGCCGCGCGTCTGCGGCGTCTCGAGTTTACAGCAGGTCTGTGACGTGCCATGCCAGCTTGCTCACGGGCAGTGCAAAGTTGCAACTTGCCAATCCGGCATGGGCACGGCAGGCTTTTGCGCATGCGGGAGCGCCGGTTGTGGCTGTGTGCGGGGGCAGCAGGCGCCTGGCTGGCGACAGCCAAATAATCCACTTTGGATCAAGGATTGAAAGTGTAACCGAGCCTGTGTTTGAACTTTGCGAAATACTGCATCGCAGCAGCGGCCTGCCCGGTTTGCGCTGACCTCAATCTTCAGGTGATCTGTTCGAGCAGGCGGGCCAGTTCGTCTGAGCGGGAGCGACGGGAGCAGGTCTCGGCGACTTCGCGGCGGACGCCATGAAGTTGGCCGCTACGCCAGCTTGCCAGGCAGTCGAGCAGGACGGTGCGGATCGAATCCGCGTCGGCGATATTGGCGATGAGCGGGCTGCCCAGCTTGCCCAGCAACTCGGCGGTGTTACCGGCAAAGTCGGTCAGTGCGACGATGGGGCGACCTGCCCGCGCGTATTCGTAGAGCTTGGCAGGGATCTGGTGATTGCAGTCGCCGCCCTGCATGAGCAGGAGGCCGTCGGCGCGCATCATTTCCTGTAGCGCCGTTTTGTAGGCAACCATGGGCTCGACGGTGACGATGTCATCGATGCCGAACTTGGCCAGCATGTCCCGGTAGGCGTCGTCGCTGCCGGTGGCGCGCAGGATGACCTTGAGTTGCGCGGCAGACACCTGGCCTTCGCGCTTCAGGCGCTGGAGGGCCGTGAAGAATGGCCGCGGATCGCGCTCCTTGGGATACAGGATGCCACTATGGACGAGCACCATCTGGCCTGCCGGGCCCAGGCGGTTGGTGTTCAGGCCTGCTTCAGCGTCGCGGAAGTTTTCTTCGTCGAAGCCGTTTTCGATGACCGTCCAGCGTTCGGCCGGGATTTCCGGGTAGCGTTCGGCGTACATCTGGCGGGCGCCCGGCGTGGTGAACACGACTCGCGTGGAGTGCTTGACCAGCGCGCGCTCAAGGCGCGTCCAGATCTTCCAGGTGAGCGGGTCGGCGGGATAGCCCGGTTCCGTCATCGAATCGCGAAAGTCGGTGATCAGCGGCAAGCCGGTGAGACGCTGGAGGGTCAGGCCGATGAGGGGCGAGGTGGCGATCGGAAAGGTGGCGAAAATGGCCTTTGGCCGATAGCGGCGGATCAGGCTCAGTCCCTTGATGACGCCCATTGGCCACCAGCTTACCCAGCGGTCCGGCAGGGACATCCAGCGCAGGTAACGCCCCTTGAACGACAGTTGGCGCGCCGTGTCGAGTCCGAAGGCGCGTTCCACCACCATGCCGGTAGGGATTTCTCCCATCTGGTCATCGCTGACCTTTTCGTAGGCGCGCGGCGAGATGGTCAGCACCATCGGTTCCCAGGCGTGGTCCCGCAAATAGGCCGAGAACTTGAGGGTTCTCTGGATACCACTGCTGGCCCGCACCGGCGGGTAGTGGTAGGCGATCATCAGAACGCGTTTGTTGGTCATGGAAAATTCGTTCAGCTGGATGTCAGTCGTGGTGCCGGATTGCGCGCTTGTGGCGGCTTCAGGTCGTGGTGGAGGCTTCGGCGGGCGCCGCTTCTGCCTTTTCGGCTTGTTGTTCCTGGCGCCGCTCGGCAAGCGTCTTGATGAAGGGCCAGCGGTAACAGGTCAGATGGTAGATCGTGCGCTTCTGCTCGGTCCAGCGCGTATGCCATTCCATCATGCGCCCGTAAAACTCGACACGACTCCAGCGTGCCTCGGCGTGCATCTCTTCGAGAATGTCCTGCAGCAGCAGGAAGGCCGGGGAGAACGGATGGGTGGATTCGTCGTAGGTGGTTTTGAGGATGGTGATGACCTTGTCGCGGCCTACGCAAAGGTTGATCGCCACGCAACGGTCGTTGAAATAGTACTCGTAGGCGATCGCTTCCCCTTTGGCGGCCCGTTCGGACATCAGTTCGATGTAGAAGCGGCCCTGGGCGTTGTCGGGGTGGATGGCGGTGCCGGAGGCGGCTTTCCAGCCGGCGCTTTCCAGTGCGCCATAGCGCTCGATGACGCCAGCCATGGCGGCAGGGTCGGTGATCTTGCGCATCTGCCCCTTGATGCCTTCTGTTTCCAGTTTGTTGCGCTGCTTGCGCATGTTCTGGCGCAGGTTCTTGCCGCGGGCGTTCCAGTAGTCCTCGAAGCTTCCGGCGATATCGACCCAGCCGGTTTCGATGTAGTCGGTGCCGCGTGTGGTGGCGCTGTCGGTGCTGCGCTGGGCGAAGCGCGGGTCGGTCTGGGTGAAGGAGAACACCAGGCAGATGCCGAGGCCGCCCTTGTTGAGGCTGGCGCCGAGCGCTTCCGGCGTGATGGATGGCTCTGCAACCCATGCGCCGAGGGGCATTTGCGACGGCTGGAAGGTCATCCAGCGGAAGCGTCCCGCCGGGGCGGCAAGCACCATGGCCACGATGCCCGCTGTGCCCGTGGCGACGAGCAGGCGTTCGTTACCGGTTCCGAACACGTTCAGTGCGTTGCTGACGGGTTCGGCATCCAGGAAGGAGACGTTGCAACGAAGCGTGTTGAGCCGGTTCCAGGCGTCGCGCAGGGAAACATCCCGGTTCAGCTCTGTGGCAGGCAGATTCTTCCAGGCGTACTTCGTGGTCGTCATGGGTTGCTCGGGGGGCATGGGTGTTGGGAAAAATTGAACGTCATTCCTGTGGGGTGTCCTGGTGGCGTTCGAATTGAAGGCTGGATAATAGCAAAGTTGATGTTACGGTCGTCGCTGCGGCATGTCGTTTGAGAGGTGTTCAGTGTCATTCTTCACATTTGCTTCAGGGCTTGCCGGGGCCACATTTAACTTGCCGGCGATAATGTCGGGAATTATGCTGGTCAGCAGCTTCTGATATTTGCGGTCAAACCGGCTTCCGTCACCGCCATTCCGGCTCTTTTGGGCGAAAATTCCTTGCCTCTCTCATTTCGTATATTTCACCCTGCGTCATGTCGCTTTCCCTCGCCCCGCGTTCCGCTGCTGGCGCCGCCGGGCCGTGCCTCGTTCGGCCTGTCCCGTGGCGGCCGCTTCAAGGCAGTTGGCGACGGAGCCGGACAGCGCTTTTACAGCCGCGGACGGTACGCGTTGCTGGATGCCTTTCGGCTGGCGGGGGTTGGCGTGGAGGGGGCGCTGCTGGCCCCGGCCTATCATTGCCGCACGATGATTGATCCGGCGGTTAGTCTGGGCGGGGAAGTCCTGCTTTACGCGCTTGACCGCCAGCTGGCTCCCGATCTGGCCTCTCTGGCGGAACTTGCAGACGCGTGCCGGCGCCCGGTGCGGGCTCTGCTTTTGACCCATTATTTCGGTTTTCCCCAGAATGCGGATCCGATCAAGGCTTTCTGTGCGGCCCGGGGCATTGTGCTTATTGAAGATTGTTCTCACGCTTATTTACAGTCGGCGGCCCGACCGGCTCTCGGTATTCACGGCCAATTTGTGGTGGCAAGCCCCTATAAATTCTCGCCGGCCGAAGATGGCGGAATTCTTGTGGCCAAAAGCGGCCATTTTTCGACGCTCCCGCCGTTGCGTGGGCGGGGTGTCGTCAGTGAATTGAAAGGGCTGGTGCGCTGGATACAGCGTGGCCTGGCAGCCCGAAAACCCTTTGTCGTGCAGGACGCTCTCGACGAAGAAATCGATCGGGTCTGTTCCGTGCTTGGGGACAGGGGGACAGAGTCCGAGCAGGCCGGCAATACCACTTCGGCGATGTACGACAGCGGCGAGGAAGGGATGTCGGGTTTGATGACGTCCCGCTGGATCATTCAGGCCAGTGAGCCGGACCGGATCGCCGAATCACGCAGAAGGAACTTCGCTGCGTGGCTGGCGGCCGTCGACGGACTGCCTGGCTGTCGTCCACTCTTTTCACAGCTGCCGCCCGATGTCGTTCCGTACATGTTTCCGCTGTATGTCGATCTGCCGGACCCACATTTTTACAACTTGAAGCGGGTGGGCCTGCCGATCTGGCGTTGGGATGAAATGGGTATTTCGGAATGTCCGGTTTCCATGGATTACCGTCTGCATCTGTTTCATTTGCCTTGCCATCAGGCCCTGCGACCCACCGAGATGGCCTGGATGGTCAGGGTTCTGAAAAAAGTCATGCTGCACCGGCCGCCCGCCGATCCAGCACAAACGTAGCTTACGGTGCCGCCACAAGCTTCTTGGCGGATGCCGGCGTATTTGGTATATGAGCGTTACCGGTACCGCTGTGTCGCTTATAATGCGGGCCTTATTCTTGCAAAAGTCGGCTGCGCTGGCATGTCTTGTCAAGCGCCTGGGCGGCTTTGCTTTAGCCATTTTGGAGTCAGCTTTTGGATACGAAGAAGGAAGTTCTGTCTATTCTCGACGAGGTTTTGAGCCTGGGGGGCGCCGCTGCCCAGTTCGATCTCGACACCCCTTTGCTGGGTGCGCTGCCTGATCTGGACTCCATGGCGGTGGTCGGTTTGATCAACATGCTTGAAGAGCGTTTTGGCTTTATCGTTGAGGATGACGAAATCGATGGTTCCACGTTTGCCTGCGTGGGTTCCCTTGTCGAATTCGTGGACGGAAAGCTTGCCTGAATGGCGGGCTTGAAGCCCCGGCGGGAGGCATTTTTTCTTCCGGGGTCTGCAGCAGGTGGTCGCTTCTGTTTCCTCACCCATGCGGTAGATCCTGTCGGCACCCTGATTTTTGTGCACCCGTTTGCCGAGGAAATGAACAAGTCCCGGCGAATGGTTGCCCTTGCCGCAGAAGCTTTCGCCACCAGGGGGTGGTCGACTCTCCAGGTCGATCTGACCGGATGTGGCGACAGTGCCGGTGATTTTGGCGATGCATCCTGGGATCTGTGGATCCAGGACTGCCGTGATGCCTGGTCGTGGGTAACGACACACCTCAAAGGTGCGGTAGCCCTTTGGGGGATGCGCGGTGGCGCCCTCGTGCTGGCCGACTGGCTGCGCTCGGGCGGTGTCGCTGCGCCCTTGTTGCTGTGGCAGCCGGTGAGTAACGGGCGTCAGCACCTGACCCAGTTCCTGCGCCTGAAAGGTGCTGCCGAGATGCTTGCCGATGCCGATGCCAAGGCATCGATGGAAGCCGTGCGGGCCAGCCTGAAGGCCGGTGAAAGCGTTGATGTTGCCGGCTACCGCCTGTCTTCCGATCTGGCCAGGGGCATGGAGTCGGCTACCCTGGGGCTGCAGAACGGCTATCCTGCGCCGGTTGTGGCGCTGGAGCTTGGTCCGCCGGAGCGCGAAGAAGTCTCTCCCGCACTCCGGGTGCTTATCGATCGCTGGGTTGGGGCCGGCATTCGTTGCCGGGCGCAGGCCGTGGTTGGGCCGGCCTTCTGGCAAACCCAGGAAATCGAATTGTGTCCGGCATTGATCGAGGCCTCGCTGCTTGCCCTTGAGGAGTTTGCATGAGCGACTGGCACGATAGCGTCGTGATGTTCGAGTGCGCCGGCGAATCCCTGGTGGGCATCGTCTCGGCGCCGCTGGTGCCTGCCGAGGTCGGTGTGCTGGTCATTGTCGGCGGTCCGCAGTACAGGGCCGGTGCCCATCGGCAGTTTGTCCTGGTGGCGCGCCATCTGGCTGTTCGCGGTATACCGTGCATGCGCTTCGACTATCGCGGGATGGGCGATTCAACGGGGCCGGCGAGTAGTTTCGAGGCGCTCAATGACGACATCGATGCCGCCATCGGTGCGTTTCTCAAGGCCCAGCCGGGGTTGAGTCGGGTGGTGCTGTGGGGCCTGTGCGACGGGGCCAGTGCTGTTTGCCTGTATCCGGCCGAAACAGATCGGCGGGTGGCCGGCTCCCTGCTGCTGAATCCCTGGGTGCACACCGAGGCGGGTGAGGCCAAGGTTTTTCTCAAGCATTACTATCTGCAGCGACTGACTGATCCGGCCTTCTGGAAGAAGTTGCTGGGGGGCAAGGTCAGTGTGCTGAGTTCTTTCGGCAGCCTGTTTTCCCTGCTCAAGGTGGCCGGTGGCAGTGCCGACAAACCGTCGGCTGCCGCAGCGGTTCAGGTGGAGGAGGCGACCGGCAGTCTGCCCGAGCGGATGGCCAAGGGTCTGGCCAGACGCGATGATCCGCTGGCGGTGTTGCTGAGTGGCCGGGATTACGTGGCGCGGGAGTTCGATCAGATGCAGGCTTCAAGCGCTGAATGGCGTGCGGTGCTGGGGCGTCAGGGGGTCGAGGTGCTGCACTTCCCCGAAGCCGATCATACTTTTTCGGGCGTCGGCGAATGCGACGCCGTGGCCGAAGCCACGCTCAAGTGGATGCAGGCCAACGGGCTGGCCCGGGTCTGATCGATTCACGCCGGACCGTTCTGGCCCGGCGTTCTTCATTCTTCAGTTCGATACGCTGTGGCGCAGACGCTTCAGTTCCGGCACGCAGGAGCCGCAGTTGGTACCGCACTTGGTACGTGCCTGAAGGGCATCCAGCGATTCCCCGGCGCGGAAAGCGCTCAGGATATCGTCTTCGGCCACGTCGAAACAGTTGCAGATGACCTTGCCACGGGCGGCTTGTCCGGCAGGCGGCTGGGTCAGCGGTGCCAGAAGCCAAGGGCGTACGGCTGCCGCTGAGTGCCCTTGTACCATCATGTCGGTGAGCCAGTCGGCGGCCTTGGTTTCGCCGGCCAGACGCACGGCGGCAAGGGAGTCACCCTCCACCAGCGCCCGCTTGGCCACGTCCTTGCGACTGTCCTGGTAGGACAGTACTTTGGTCGGATCGTCGAGCGACAGCTCCCGGTCGAGGGCCGCCAGCAGTTCCGGTGCCAGTTCTTCGCCACGGGCCTTCAGAACGATGACCGGCGCGGTGCGTCCGGCCAGCGTCAGGCTGGCATAGGGGAAATTGGGTAGCCACTGGCGCAGCCTGTCCATCACTGCCAGCGGGTTGGGTTGCAGATTGCCGTCGGCGTCCACCTCGGTGCGGCGCATGGCAACCAGGGCCTTGCCGGCGGTGTATTTCTCTACCTGCACGGCAGCGTGCTTGAGTTCGGGTTGTTTCGAGTACGGATCGAAGTCGGATGGCAGCAGCACGTTCACGCCCTGGCCGCCCATGGTGTTGCCGCCCCAGTGCATCGGCAGGAAGCTCTGTCCGGCGCGCAGGGTGGCGGACTCCACCACTTTGAGCACCACGTCGCCACGTTTGCTCTTCACCTTGACGAGATCGCCATTGGCCAACTGGCGGCGCTCCATGTCGTCCTTGTGCATGTGCAGCATGGGTTCTGGCTCATGGCTGTAGAGGCGGGCGACGAGGCCGGTGCGGCTCATGCCGTGCCACTGGTCGCGCAGGCGCCCGGTGTTGAGGTGCAGCGGGTAGCGGGCGCTGGGCGATTCTGCGGTGATGCGGTGTTCGGTGACGACGAAGCGGGCACGCCCGGAGGGCGTCGGGAAGATGCCGTCTTCGTAGAGCCGGACCTTGCCCTGGCTGGCGCCTTCGGGGAAGGGCCATTGCTGGGGGCCGACGGTTTCCAGCATGGTATAGCTGAGGCCGGTAATGTCCAGGTCGCGGCCGCGGGTGGATTCGCGATGCTCGTTCCAGACTTCTTCCGGCGCGCTGTAGGGGAACATCCGTGCGGCAAGCTCGCCCTTGCCGAGACGAGTGCCCAGACGCCGGGCGAAATCCACCACGATCGCCCAATCGTGGCGGGCTTCACCCGGCGCGGACACGGCGGCCCGGACGCGGGTGATGGCCCGCTCCGAGTTGGTGACGGTGCCATCTTTCTCGCCCCAGGTACTGGCGGGCAGCAGCAGGTCGGCGTAGGCGCAGGTTTCGGTGTGACCAAAGGCTTCCTGGACGATGACGAATTCGGCAGTTTTGAGGGCCTCGTGGATGAGGGCCTGATCGGGCATCGACTGGGCCGGGTTGGTGCAGGCGATCCATACGGCCTTGATCTCGCCGGTTTGCAGTGCCTTGAACAGTTCGACGGCGCTCTTGCCGGGCTTCTCGGGGACGCTGTCCACGCCCCACAGGGCGGCGACTTCGGCCCGGTGTTCGGCGTTGGCCATGTCCCGGTGGGCTGACAGCAGATTCGACAGGCCCCCGACTTCGCGGCCGCCCATGGCATTGGGCTGGCCGGTGAGGGAGAAGGGGCCGGCGCCCGGTTTGCCGATCTGGCCGGTAGCCAGGTGCAGGTTGATCAGTGCCGAGTTGTTGTGGGTGCCGAAGGAGAACTGGTTGAGTCCCTGGCAATACATCGACATGGTGGCCGGAGAGGTGGCGAAAATCTGCGCCGCCTGCTCGATGTGCTTTCTGTCGAGGCCGCAGATGGTGGCTGCCATGGCCGGCGTGTATTCGCGAACGGTCTTCTTGAGGGCGTCGAAGCCTTCGGTGTGGGCGTCCACGTAATCGCGGTTGATCCAGCCTTCCCACAGCATGACGTGGAGCATCGCGTTGTAGAGGGCGATGTCGGTGCCGGGCAGCAGGGCCAGGTGCAGGTCGGCGGCTTCGGCGGTGTCGGTGCGACGCGGGTCGATGACAACCAGCTGGATGTCCGGATTGGCCTTGCGGGCGTCCTCGACGCGGCGGAAGGCGATCGGGTGGGCGAAGGCGGTGTTGCTGCCGGTGATGAACAAGGCTTTGGTGTGGGCGATGTCCGCGTAGCTGCACGGCGGCGCATCGGCGCCCAGGCTGAGTTTGTAGCCGGCCACTGCGCTCGACATGCACAGGCGCGAATTGGTATCGAGGTTGTTCGAGCCGATGAGACCTTTCATCAGCTTGTTGAAGACGTAATAGTCCTCGGTCAGCAACTGGCCGGCGCCATAGATGGCGACCGCATCGGGGCCGTGTTCGGCGATGATTGCGGCAAACTTGTCGGCGGCGGTGTCGAGGGCGGTGTCCCAGCTGACCCGCTGGCGACCTTCGTCACGACTGCTGCGCAGCTCCGGATGGAGTGCCCGGGCGATCAGGGTGTCGGGTGCGGCGGACAGGTGCAGGGTGGCGCCCTTGGTGCACAGGCGGCCGAAGTTGGCGGGATGGTCCGGGTCCCCCTTTACGCCAATGATGCGGCCGGCTTCATGTTCGATCACAACACCGCAGCCTACGCCGCAGTAACAACAGGTGGACTTGGTTTCTGCCATCACGACTCCTTTAGTGCATGGCATCAAGCAAACCATGTGCCATGCACTAAAGTATTGATTTTTCGTGCCCAGCATCGATATTGGCGCACCAGAGTGGGGTTAAGTCCGACCTATTCTTGTGCGCGATCGCCGGTTTGCACCATTGTTGGGCGTTTGGGGTTCATGGCTGGTTGCCCGGGGTCTGGAGGGCGCTGGCCAGATCCCTGAGGAGGCGGGCCCGTTCCTTGTCCTTGTCGGATTTTCGGCAATCGAGAAGCTCGGCCAGGATTACCAGCTGGGAGCTGACCGAATCGCGCTGGCGGCGGGTGCAACTGAGGCCGCGAATGGCGTCCCGATAGTGTTTCAGATGTACGGCCAGGCTGTCCGCAGCGACGCTGGCAGTGCTGTCGTGCAGCCAGCGGGCGATGGCGGTATCGGCGGGCATGACCGCGTCGAAGAAGTCGTAGCTCTGCGAGAAGCGTGCCTGGGCGGCCTTTTCGCACAGAGTGAGCTGGGCGTCGATGGCCGGTGCGTCACCCAGCAGGGCATCGAGCTGGATGCGGTTGATGGCGCCGTAGGGGTTCCAGTCGGTGGTGGTGTCCGGGCTGCCTTCGCTCAGGGTGTAGGCATTGCGCGCCAGATCGAGTTGGGTGGCGATCTTTTTCCATGTCTCGCCGGAACGGGCGAGGACGATGGCCTTGCGCTTGTAGGCACTGCCGAGGATGGCCAGCCGTTCCAGGTTGGGTCGGGCCCCGTTCGAGACGGCATCCGGTTCACCGTGGGGTTTGGGGCTGGACAGGGCGAGCAGGGATTTCAGGCGGGCGATGGCGTCGTTGACCAGTGGCGTTGCTGCCTTGAGATCCTGCGCTGGGCCCGGTTCACTGAGGCGTTCGGCCTGCCGGGCTTCCATGTTGGCGAGTTGCTCGATGGCCGATATCGGCACCAGCCCGCGGGAGGAGTCTTCACCGATGGCGCGCAGCAGAGCTTGGCGGGCCACTGGAAAGCCGTCCCGGCCGTATTCGGTATAGAGGCGCCCGAGTGCCTGCTGGACTTCCGGGAGGTCGACCCACGCGTCGGGCACATGCTTCAGGCGTGTCTTGATCCGTTGTGTCAGCGTTTTGCAGTCGGGCTCCGGGATGATTGAGGATGCGGCGCCAAGGCGTGTGTCGAGACGGCGTTGTTCAAGCCACTCGATGAGTTCTTCCGGAGCCCCCAGCGGGGTATCGTCGGTTGCAGTGCCCCGGCGCACCTGAAGCTGGAAGGACGGGTCACCGTAGGCCTGGTAGGCACCCCAGGTGTTGCACGCCGGGTGGGTGTCGAAGGTGGTCTGGCGGGCAGTGCTGATGGCGTTTCCAAAGCTGGCGCCCTGGTTGGTCATCTGGTCAAAGAAGGTTTCGGTGAAGGTGCGGGCGGCGGCGTCGTCCACCTCCCAGCCGGCGGCCACCACGCAGCGCACGCCCATGTCGATCAACTCGCGGGCCAGGCTGTAGGCCAGCCGGTTGCTGTTCGAGCCCGCCTCGGTGCCGATCTTGCCCAGGTGGCAGCAGCTCAGGAAGACCAGGTCGGGGACGTTCTCCATCAGGCTGATTTCGGTGGCCGACAGGAGCAGACCATCCGACAGCACCACGCCGCTGCGATAGCTGCCGTCGGCGGCCTGCCTGGCGAAGATGCCGTGGGCGGAAACCATCAGAATGCGGTAGGGGCGGGCGAAGAGGCGCGTGAAGACGTCGCTGGCGGTTGAGTCGGGCGGGGCGATGGTGACGGCGTAGCCGGCATCGGTGAGAACCCGGCTGACCGCGTCGCCCTCGCCGGCGGCGCCCGGCAGATCGGCCAGGCTGTCGCAGCCGGGCACGCCATTCGGGCCGTTGGCGGGCTTCCAGCCCGGTCCGCCGAACTGAGCGTGGAAGCCTTCGGTGCTCGGGTTGGCAATCACGCAGGCCGACAGGTCGTCGCTACGCACGACCTGCTGGCGAAAGCGTGGTGTCATGAACTGGCGTACGACGCGGGTGCGCAGCACCAGGGGCTTGCCGTCGGCTTCCAGCATTTCCCACGGCAGGTTGGCGGTGCTGTCATCAACGACCAGAATCAGGTTGCAGGCCTTGCGCGCGGCACCCTTGAAGTCGAGGGGGACGAGCAGTTGGAACAGGGTGTTGCCGAAGCCTGCTTCGGGGGAATAGAGCGTGCGCCCGGGACCGTTGAAAGTAATGTCGGCCAGCTTTTCGACGAGGCCCGGCTGACGTTGCTGGACGATGCTTTCGGCACGGGCCTTTTCACCCATGTAGATGAACTTCAGACGCTTGGCGTAACGGGGTGCGGGGGCTTCGTCGAGCCCGGTGGGAATCGGCATGTGGCCGTCGGCAACTTTGTCGCCGCAGCCGTAGATGCGCAGGATCTGGCGCAGGCTTTCCGCCGGGATGGGCAACTGGACGCGTGGGGTGTAGCACTCGGGCGTGCAGTGGTTGTCTTCCCGGTCGGCGTCGCACACCACCAGGCGCGGCCAGTAGTCGGTGAAGGGCGACACACTGAGGCGCTGGCGGGTGCCCTCGCCGTAGCGCACTTCGGTGGCGGTTTCCAGGTCGAGGTTGAGGCGTTTGAGATCGCTGGCCAGGGTGGTGTTGAGGCGCCGGACGGCGTGGGCGGCCGAGATGGCCGCGTCGCGGTACATCTCGACGAACTGCAGGTCGCCCACGAAGGCGCGTCGTACAGCCTGCTTGCCGGTGCCGTTATCGAAATCCCGGTTGGCTGCCAGTACGCCCAGCACGACGGCCTTGATGGCTTCGTCCACGTCGAGCTGGGCCGCGGAATTCGAGCCGATCAGCAGGCTCGCCAGGCTGAGGCGCAGGGTGGGGGACGTGTCGCTGCGGGTGTCGTTGGTGATCGACTCTTCACCGTAGCGGTCGGCGGCGTGGAGCAGGTAGCGCAGCACGCCGGAGCGCACCGCTTCGGTGACCCCTTCGGCCGACAAGGTGCCCATTTCTCCCAGGCCCACCACCACGGCGCCGCGGCCGGTCTGGCGCAGGCGCTCTTCAGGGGTGCGTGGCATCAGCACGATGGTGGCGCTGCCGAGGGCCCCGGAGTGGATGCCGAGGCGCTGGCGCTGGCTCAGGGCGCCGTCCACCAGGTAGCGGTCGATGACCGATTCGGCGGCGGCGATCGGATCGCCACGGTAGTGGCCGCACAGGATCGGAATCTGCACGAAACGCAGGTCCATGGCCTTGACCGACACGCGCAGGAGCCGGTTCTTGCCCCGTGCTGCCGCTCGCTGCACACGGCCGCCGAGGAGGCGGGCTGTTGCTTCGGGGGCCGACGGGTAGCCTTCCGGCGGGCCGGCACGGTAGGTGCGAACCGACGCGCTGCTGTCGCCCCGGCTGACCGGCAGGGCGGCCAGCTTGCGCGGGCTGCCGCGGGTAAGGAGGGCATCGATCTCGTCGAAGTATTTGGTGGTGCTGGTGAGGCCCATGTGATCGACGGGCATCAGCCATTTGCGCTCGGCGGGCAGGTCGGGCAGGTGGCCTGAGGCCCAGGTGACGGAGCCGTCGCCTTCGGGGGTGCCGCGCAGGGCCAGGCCGATCACCTTGTTGCCGTCGGTCTGTTCGAGCAGCCCGCAGGGGGTGTTGTCGCTCTGCCCAAAAACGTAGGCGATGCGCTCGGGGGCCTTGCGCACCCAGGCGGTATCGGCCACCGACAGCCAGAAGTCATGGGCCGCCTGGAGGACCTCCGGGGTGGGTTTGCCGCCCAGTTTGCGGCCGAACCAGAAGTCGTTGTTGACGTCGGCAAGCTTGTCCCACACGTCCCGGTCGTAATAATTGCGGGCGTTCAGGTTGCCGGTGTCGGTGAAGCCCGGCGCCGGCAGCAGGTGTACCGCACCGGGGAAGCCGGCGACGATGTCGAGGATCTGCTGCATGTTGTGACGCAGGTCCACGCGGGCGAGGGTGCGGATGGTGTCCGACTGGCCGAGCAGGGTTTCGACGAACAGGTGGGAGCCGCGGTTGGGCGTGCCAAGCATGAGGAGCCGGCCACCGTCGCGGGCGATGATGTCGTCCCACAGGGTTTTGTCGGCGGCAAAGGCGGCGCGCACGACCAGGCCGCCCATGCTGTGGGCAAGGATGCGCACCGGCTTGTCCGGGTGCTCGTCAAGCGCCTTGCGCAGGGTGCTGACAAGGGTGGCGCCGAGCGTTTTGATGGGCAGGCGCCAGTCGTAGGCGAAGGTGATGAGTTCGTGGCTGCGGGTCAGGTGGTCGGCGAGTTTGCCGTAGGCCATGCCGACCAGCCCTTCGTGCGTGATTGTGGCGTCGCTGCCCATGGCAATCCGGTCCAGCCGGCCGCGGGCCAGGTCGAGGGGGTCGAGCCAGATCTTGTTGCCATTGGCGGCCAGTTCGCTGCCCATGATGCCGGGGAGGTACACGAGCACGGCCGCGGCTGGCGGTGCATCGCCGCGGCTGACGCCTGGCATTCTCGGCGCTTCAAGCGCGGGCTGGGCCGAGGCGGCCCATTCGGGCAGGGCCGACGGGTCGCTGGCCGACAGCCAGCCATGCAGGGCCTGGGGCAGTGCGTGACCATCGGCGGTGGCGGTGTCGTCGCGGAAGTAGCGGAAGTGATTGATGTTCTCTCCCTGCACGAAGATGGCCCGCGCCTTTGCCTGGAAGGCCAGGCCGCCGTACATGGAGGCGGTGTCTACCACCAGGTCGTTGTCAGCCCGGTCAAAGAACATCCAGTCGGTGAACATCACGCCCAGGCGCTTGATGAAGCCGCCGCCTTCGATGTCGCCGGCGATCAGCGCCATGTGCAGGCCGGGACGGCTTGGGGCGTTCGCCAGCAGCATGCCCATCGGTGCTTCCGGGAGCATGGCTTCTATGCCCGGCAGGAGCTGGGGCTGCAGGCGCCGATTGGCGATTTCGAGCACGACGCGGGTGAGAAACGCCAGGCCCTTGTCGGTGGCAGCCCGGGCCGCCGCGGCTGCTCCGGGGCCGGCCACCATGCCGCCCACGGTGCCGGCCGTCCAGGTGCCGAAGCGGCGTACCAGGGCCAGCAGGCCGGACAGGAACAGATCCAGGTTGTCGGTGAGCAGGGAGGTGCCGCGGGCCGGCGAGGCGACGCGCACGTAGCGTTCGATCAGCAATGCCTTCTCGCGCAGGAGTACGAGCAGTTCAGTCAGCTTGGCTTGCTCCTGGATGGCGAATTTTTCCTGGTCGTCGGCGTTGCCGGCGTCTTCTTCTGCGCCCGGGCGGCGCCGGTAGGCCTTGATCAGTTCGGCGAAGAGGGCGTCGTTGTCGGCAGAAGGGTCAAGGCACAGCAGGTCGCCGACCAGGCCGCCGCGGGAATGGCTGACGATGGAAAAGCGGGCGCCATGGGGCAGGGCGCGCACGAGGGCGAGAGCGTTGTCGATGGGGCTTTCGGAGAAGGTCCGGTGCTCGAAGCCGAAGACCCGCCCTTCGAACTGCTCGGCGAGCTTGCCCCAAGTGTGGCTGCCGGGCAGTTCGCCGAAGGAGCCGAGGGTGTGGGAGCCAGTGCCGTGAATGAAGATCAGCCCGGGTTGGCTGCTGAGTATCTGCAGGCTGGCGGCGTTGGCATCGAGGCGTTCGTGTCGTTCAAGGGCGCTGCCGCGCCATGGGTAGAGGCCGGGTTCGCCGGCGAGCTGGTTTTCGATGGCCCACACGATGGCCTTGGCGCCGAGCCAGGAAGCCCCGGCGACAGCCAGATCCTCGACTGACTTGCCAGTCAGTTCGCTGGCCTTTTCCTTGGCCAGCCGGGTGATTTCGTCCGGGATCAGCTCCAGCGAGGTGACCTGCCGCCAGATCCAGTCGCCGACGCCGCGGTTGTTGGCGTCCCGCGGGCGGAAGGCGGCCAGATCGAAACTGCCATCGGCGCCGAGCAGTTCGGGCCGCGTCATGGCCAGGCGGGCCATCCGTTCGGCGAGGGCGTCGGCCCGCATGAAGATTGTCGTCCCGTCGGCCGCTTCGAGGGCCAGGAGGCCGGCGTCGGCGGGAATGCTGGCCTGTGCCGGGGCGTCTTCGCTGCGGCTGGCCTGGGTCAGCGTCCAGGTGTGTCGGGCGATGACGTTGGTGGTGAGCGCACTGGCTGTGCCGTCGGTGCCGCGACTGCCGGGGCGGCTCAGGCCGGCGGGCAGGCGAGCCGGCGAGGTGGCGGATTCCGGGGTGACGGGGAGACGGAGGGGCGAGGATGGCGTGGGGGCGGTCACGGAAGACTCCTGAAGCGGGACGAAGGGCGCGCGTGCGACGCCCGCGCAGGGCGTCAGAAGCTCAGGGCCGGTCCGCTGCCGATGGGCTGCCGCGGACCGGCGTACCGGTCAGGAGAGGACTTTCCAGGCGCGTGCGGTGCGGCTACCGAAGATCTGCGGGTTCTGCGGCAGCCTGGTGGTGGGCAGGTAGGTTGGCGAGATCGCCTTGAACCAGTCGTTGTAGCTGGCGGTGGCCGGCAGTGCGGCGAGGGCCTTGAGGGCGTAGTAGGTGAAGGCGCCGTTGGGGCGGCCCTTGAAGCTGGTGTCCCAGCTGAACTGGGTGTCGGTACAGCCGGCCATCAGCAGGTCGCCGCCACTGCGGGACAGCCCGCCGAGCAGCGGGAGCCGGGAGGCGCGGGGGGCGGGGATGTCGTCGACTTTCATCCATGCGCTGGGCGGCAGGAAGCGGGCGCGGGGCATGCCCGGGTCGAGGTCGCTGTCGTCGCCGCGGGTGACGCTGCCGGAATGGCAACTGTCGGAGATGAGGATCACCCGCACGCCGGTCACATGGTTGGTGAAGATGGGGGCGATTTCGTCGTCGAGGAGCACCTTGCCGGAGCCGATGTCCCAGGGGCACAGACCTTCATCCCGGCCGTCGGGCTCGTCGCCGTTCTTGTCGGGCACCCAGGTGCCGTGGCCGGAATAGGTGATGATGACCGTGTCGCCCTTGGTGGCGCCGCTGATCAGGCCGCTCATCGCGGCGACCATGGCTGCCTTGGTGGCCTGGGCGTCGATCAGCTTGCTGACGGTGAAACCACGGGCAGCAAGGGTGGCAGCCCAGTCGTTGGCGTCATTGACGCAGCCGGACAGATCATTTTGTGTTCCGGGATAGTCGTTGATGCCGATGCACAGCGCTTTTTTGTTCATGATCCCTCTCCCATTTGAATGCCGCCCGGGTTTTACCTTTCGGTGTGGCCGTAGCGATGTTGTCCGTCGAAAGTGCTCGGACTATTCCTATGGATTTAAGCACGGGGTCGTGAAAGGTCAACGGCTACCTGTCAAATCCCGGAGTTGCTCCGGGATTGACGGAAAGGTGCCGCGGCCGCCTGTTTTGGGGCCGCGGGCGGGCTTCAGTCGCGGGGGACGCGGCTCAGTTCGCGGAGGGCTGAAACCTGGTCGAGGAGGGGCTGCGGAATGGCGACGGTGCCGGCCAGCATGGCGCGGATCAGTTCGGCGTTGGCACTGACTTCGGGGTTGTCGGGCAGGCCTTCGATGGGCGGCGCGCCGCCTTCTTCGGCAGGGAAGGCGACGCGTGCTTCGCCCTTGGCAAAGGTTTCCAGCTGGGGCCGGCGGCGGGGGTTGGCAAAGGCTTCCCCTTCGGTGCCGCGCAGCAGCAGGGCGACGCTGCCCTGGGCAACCAGGTGGGCATGCATGCGTTCGAGGTATTCAGGGTGGGTCACCGAGACAACCCGCACGCTGTGGCCGGGGGCCGGTTCGAGGAGCTTGGCGAGGGTGTGGCTGCTGTTGCGCACGCCCAGGCGCGGGCGCAGGGCGAGGAGTGGCTCAAGACCGGGGGCCAGGGCACTCAGCGGCAGGCAGGCGAGGTGCTTGTCGACCAGTTGGGCTTCGGCTTCGTCGATGCTGCTGGCCGGGGTGATGCCGAGGGCGGCCAGCAGCTCGAAGGGGCTGACCCGGCTTTCGAAGTCGTGGCGCCCCTGGATCAGTACCGGGATGCCCTCGCGGGCCAGCAGCAGGGCCAGCAGCGGCATCAGGTTGGCCTGGCGACGGGCTCCGTTATAGGTCGGCAGCACAACCAGGCGCGGGCCGGCCGGGACCTGAACGTGGGCGGTGCGGGTATCGAGGGCGCGCTGAAAGCCGATGAGCTCGTCCAGGGATTCGGCCTTGATGCGCATCGACAGGATGATGGCGCCCAGTTCCAGGTCAGGTACGCGGCCGTCCATCATGTCGCCGAAAAGGGATTCGGCCTGAGCAACGGTGAGGGGCTTGGCGCCTTTCGGCCCGCGGCCGATTTCCTTGATGAAGGGAGCGTAGGACATGGGGGACATGACAGGGTTGGAGATGGGGCGAGTGTAGCGGATGGCACGGGGTTGCAGGCGAGGCAGGCGTGCGGCGGCCACAAATGAACGTTCTGGACGGTGGTGTGTATCGACGGGCCGGTGCATGCTTCACTTCTGACATCACACGGAGCGGGTTATGAATCCTCTACGCAAATGCTGCTACCAGCTGGTGGGTTTCATGATGGCGTACGGCATTGCCAGCCCGGCGCTGGCGGAACTGCCGGTGGAGCGCCTGCGCCTGCCAGCCGGCTTTCGCATTGAGGTGCTGACCGATCAGGTGCCCAATGCCCGGGCCATGGCGCTGGGGGATTTTGCCGATGGTCGCGGGGTGGTGTACGTCGGCAGCAGGGCGGAAGGCAAGGTCTATGGGGTGGAGATCGACAAGGGCCGGGCGCGGCGCGTGCATACGCTGGCCAGCGGTCTGACGCTGCCGGTAGGCGTGGCGTATCGGGACGGCAGCCTGTACGTCTCGGCGGTGTCGCGCATCCTGGCCCTCGACGGCATCGCCGGCCGCCTCGACAAGCCGCCAGTGCCGCGGGTGGTGACGGCCGGTTTTCCGGCGGAAACCCATCACGGCTGGAAGTTCATCGCCTTTGGCCCGGATGGCTGGCTCTACGTGCCGGTGGGAGCGCCGTGCAATGTTTGCGATTCGCCTGATGCGCGCTATGCCAGCATCCAGCGCATGCGGCCGGATGGCAGTGGCGTCGAGGTGGTGGCGCGGGGCGTGCGCAACACGGTGGGCTTCGACTGGAACCCGGCGGACGGCAGCTTGTGGTTCACCGACAACGGACGCGACATGCTCGGCGACGATGTGCCATCCGACGAACTCAACCGGGTGTCTAAGCCCGGCGAACATTTCGGCTACCCGTATTGCCACCAGGGCGATGTACCCGATCCGGAGTTCGGCAAGGGGCGTGAATGCGCCCGCTTTACCCCGCCTGCGGTAAAGTTGGGCGCCCACGTGGCGGCGCTGGGAATGCGTTTCTACACGGGGCGGGCCTTTCCGGCGGCGTACCGCAAGAGCCTGTTCGTCGCTGAACACGGTTCGTGGAACCGTAGTCGCAAGTCGGGTTACCGGGTCGTGCGTGTGGAGGTGGACAAGGCCGGCAAGGCGGTGCGCCAGGAGGCCTTTGTCGAAGGCTGGCTGCAGGTGGATGCGGCGGGCAAGGAAAGTGTCTGGGGCCGCCCGGCAGATGTGCTGGTGCTGCCGGACGGTTCTCTGCTGATCAGCGACGACCAGACCGGAGCGATTTATCGGGTGGTTTACGAGGGCCGGGATTCGTAAGCGCCCGTTTCCCCCGATTGCGTCGGCTGCCGCCCCCCGCTAGGCTGCCTTCCTTTCGACAAGTTACAGGGGCATCACATGAAAATCGGTTTCATCGGTCTGGGCATCATGGGGCGCCCGATGGCGCTCAACCTCCTCAAGGGCGGCCACGAAGTGACGGTGTGGGCGCGGCGGGCGGAGTCGATGGCGCCGCTGCTGGAAGCCGGTGCACAAGGTGGCGCCAATGCCGCGGCGGTGGCGGCGGCCTGTGACGTGGTGTTCTCGATGGTCGCCGACGCGGCCGACGTGGAGCAGGTGGCACTGGGTGCTGGTGGCGTTGCCGAGGGCGCGAAGGCCGGCCTGATCTACGTGGACATGAGCACCATCGCCCCGGCGGCGGTGCAGTCGATTGCGGCCCGCATGGCCGAGCGCGGCGTGACGATGCTCGATGCACCGGTGTCGGGCGGCGAAGTCGGGGCGATCAACGCCGGCCTGACCATCATGGTCGGCGGTGACGAGGCAGCCTTCGAGATTGCCAGGCCGCTGTTTGCCTGCATGGGCAAGGCGGCAACGCTGATCGGGGCGTCCGGTGCCGGCCAGGTGGCCAAGGCCTGTAACCAGATTCTGACCGGCGTGGGGGTGATGGCGGTGGCCGAAGCCTTCAACTTCGCCCGCAAGAGCGGCGTGGATGCCGGCAAGGTGCGCGAGGCGCTGCTCGGCGGCTTTGCCTACAGCCGCATCCTTGAGAACCACGGTCAGCGCATGCTCGACCGCAATTTCAAGCCGGGCTTCAAGGCCTGGATGCACCAGAAGGACATGAACATCGTCATGCAGGAGGCGCACCGCCTCGGCCTGATGCTGCCGAGCAGCGCGGCGACGGCGCAGCTCTTCAACGCAATGGTCGGTAGCGGGATGGGCGAGGATGATTCCATCGCCGCCCTCAAGCTGCTGGAAAACTTGTCGGGAGACTGAGCGTGCGGGTCGGATTTGTCGGGCTGGGGGTGATGGGGCTGCCGATGGCCGGGCATTTGCTGGCGGCGGGTCATGAACTGGCAGTGTGGGCGCGGCGGCCGGAATCAGCCGCGCCTGTTGTCGCGGCCGGTGCCACACTGTGCGTCACGCCGGCCGAGCTGGCGGCACGTTGCGAAGTGGTGATCTCGGTCATCACGGCGAGCGCCGACGTGGCGCAACTGGCCCTCGGGCCCGGCGGCTTGATCGAGGGCTTTGCGCCCGGTGGTATTCACGTGGACATGAGCACCATCGCGCCAGGCACGGCCCGCCAGGTGGCGGCGCGCTATGCCGAAAAGGGCATCGGCTGGCTGGATGCGCCGGTGTCGGGCGGCGAGCTGGGCGCCCGCGAGGCGACGCTGGCAATCATGGCCGGCGGTGCGGCAGAAACGCTGGAGCGGGTTCGGCCGCTGTTGGCGTGCCTGGGCAAGACGGTGGTGCACATCGGCCCGGCCGGCGCCGGCCAAGTGGCCAAGGCCTGCAACCAGATGATCATGGTCAATGCGATTCAGGCCTGTGCCGAGGCGATGCGCCTGGCCGGTGCCCACGGGGTCGATCCGGCGAAGGTGCGCGAGGCCCTGATGGGCGGTTCGGCGGCCTCGAAGGTGCTCGACGTGATGGGCGGGCGCATGGCCCGGCGCGATTTTGCGGCGGGCATCCAGTCGCGTCTGCATCACAAGGATTTCGCGATCCTGATGGCAGAGGCCCGCCAGCTTGGCGCGCCCTTGCCGGTGGCGGCCCAGACTTGGCAGCAGCTCAACGCCCTGATGGCGCTGGGCGGTGGGCGGGACGACACGGCCAGCCTGTTGAAGGTGCTCGAACCGTTTGAAGGGAAGTGCCCGTGATCAGGATTTCGCGTCGCCGCTTCGTTGCCCTGGCCGCCGCCTCCGTGGGGCTGAGCGTGCTCGGCGGCTGTGCGGGTTGGCAACTCGGTATGCAGAAGCCGGATGTGGCGGTGGTCAACATCCGGCTGCTCGACGGCAACCTGCTGGCGCAGCGCTTTGTGCTGACCCTGCGGGTCACCAACCCCAACACCACCGAAATAGCCATCGAGGGCTTGAGCTTTACCGTCGACTTGAATGGCCAGCCCTTTGCCAAAGGGGTCAGCAACCAGGCCGTGGTGATCCCGCGCCTGGGCGACGCTACCGTGGAGGTGACCGCCACCACCGGTCTGGCCAGCTTCCTGCGCCAGCTCAAGGAACTGCGCAAAGGCCGTGACAAGGTGGAGTACCGCATCAAGGGTCGTCTGGTGACCGGTAATTTCGGCGGTATCAATTTTGACCAGAGCGGCGAGGTGGGCCTGCCGCGGGGTCTTGGCGATCCGGCCGATGGCGGCGAGAAGCCGGCTTCGGAGCAGTTCTAGAGCGGCGCCAGCGACACCATCCGGGTGGCGCGCAGGCTGCGCAGCATGACGGTCATGTCGGCGGCGCTGATGGGGCGGCTGCACAGGTAGCCCTGGTAGGCGTCGCAGCGCCAGCGGCGCAGCAGCGCGAGTTGGGCTTCGGTTTCGACGCCTTCGGCGATGACTTCGAGGCGCAGGGTGTGGGCCATGGCGACGATGGTCTGGGCAATGGCAGCATCGTCCGCTTCGGTCACGATGTCGCTGATGAAGGAACGGTCGATCTTCAGGCGGTCGATGGGGAAGCGCTTGAGGTTGGCAAGGCTGGAATAACCCGTGCCGAAGTCATCCACCGACAACTGCAGGCCGAGCTTCTTGCATTCCATGAGCAGGCTGCGGGTGTGTTCGGGATTGCGCATCACCAGGCTTTCGGTGAGTTCCAGGTCGAGGTAGGCCGGCGGTAGCTGGGCGCTGGTCAGGGCCGACTTGATGGTGGCGAGCAGCTCGGTGTCGTCGAACTGGCGGGCTGACAGGTTGACGCCCACCGGTACGCGGCAGATTCCTTCCTTCAGCCAGGCCTGGTTCTGCCGGCAGGCTTCGTGGAGTACCCAGGCGCCAATCGGCACGATGAGGCCGCATTCCTCGGCAATCGGGATGAACTTGTCTGGCGGGATCATGCTGCCGTCGGGCTGGCGCCAGCGGATCAGGGCTTCGAGGCCGATCAGTTCGCCCGACAGGGTGTCTACCTGGGGCTGGTAGAAGAGTTCGAGCTGGTTTTCGTCCAACGCGTGGCGCAGGCGGTTTTCGAGTTCCAGGCGCTCGCTGTAGCGGGCCGACAGGCCATGGTCGAAGAACTGGAAGTTGTTGCGCCCGCGCTCCTTGGCCAGGTACATGGCGGCGTCGGCGTTCTTGATAAGGGCTTCGCCGTCGAGACCGTCGGTTGGGTAGAGGGTGATGCCGATGCTTGGCGTGACGGTGAATTGCTGGCCGCACAACTCGAAGGGGCGGGCCAGGCTGGCGATGATACGTTCGGCCACGTCTTCCGGCATGGAGCCTTCTTCCAGGTTGCCGAGCACGATCACGAATTCATCGCCGCCGGTGCGCGCCACCAGGTCGCCATCGCGCACGCAGGCCCTGAGGCGCTGGGCGACGCACAGCAGCAACTGGTCGCCAGCCTGGTGGCCGAGGGTGTCATTCACGTATTTGAAGCGGTCCAGGTCGGCAAACAGCACGGCGACGCTGCGGTGACGCTCGTGGGCATCGCCGATGGCCTCGGCCAGATGTTCGTTGAGCAGGGTGCGGTTGGGCAGCGAAGTGAGGTTGTCGTAGTGGGCGAGGTGGCGGATCCGGCTTTCGGCGGCGTGGCGCTGGGTGATGTCGGCAACGATGCCCAGGTAGCCGCGAACCTGTTTGTGGCTGTCATGGACCACGGAGATGGCGATGTTGGCGGGGAAGGTGCTGCCGTCCCGGCGGCGCATGTTGATCTCGCGGGATTCCTGGCTGACGGTGCCGCTTTCGGCAATGAGGGCGGCAAAACCGTTGGCGTTGTGGGCGAGGGTCCAGCGGGCGATGTCTTCGGCGATGTGAAAAACCAGCGGTGTTTCCTGGCCGATGAGTTCTTCTGCCCGGTGGCCGAACAGACGTTCTGCGGCGGGATTCATGACCCGGATGATGCCGGCCGAGTCGGTGTAGACAATGGCGTATTCGGCGCAGTCGAGAATGGCCCGCTGCAGGGAGGTGGTTTCCCGCAGCAGGGTTTCGGCGCGGGCGTGTTTTTCCACTTCGCTCTCGAGGAGCCGGTTGGTTTCGCCGAGGGCGGTGATGTATTGCCCGAGGGCGTCGTTGGCTTCGGCGAGGGCGAGGGTCTTGTCGCAGACCTGCCGGCGGATGGCGTCGGCACGGGTTTGCAGTACGTAGAGGATGAAGGCGGCGAGGATGCCGAGGGACAGGCCGGCGAACAGCGTGGCGCCGGCCTCCTTGCTGGGCATCAGGCCGAACATGAGTCCTTGCGGTGCGGCGATGATCAGCCAGCGTCGGTCGGCGACTTCAATGGATTCGGCGTAGGACAGTTCGCCGATGCGGAAGTCCGGGCTGCGAAAGAGCACCCGGGCGTCGTCGCCGGTATCGAGGAGTTCGATTTCGACGCGCCGGTTTGCGTCCCGTGCGATGCCCGGTTCGAGGGCCTGCTGAAGAAGGGTGTCGATGGCGACTTCCAGGAAGACCAGTTCGCGGGCGTCGCCCGAGGGCGTACCGGGCCGTTCGACGGGGCTGAGAATCAGCACGGCATTGTGCTTGCCGCCTTTGCCGGGCGGCTGCGCATACGGTCGGCTGGCGAGACTGCCGGTGCTGTGTGTGGCGGCTTCCAGGAGGGCGTCGGCATCAACGAAGGGGGTGCTGCCTGCTTGTGATGCCTCGCCGACGGTGGCGGCGAGCACGGCTTTGCCCTTGTCGAAGCGAATCAGGCCGAGGCGGAGGATTTCCGGGTACCGGGCCAGGATTGGTGCGACAAAATGCGCCAGGCGTCCTTCGTCGGCATGGTTGGCGAGGGCGATGTGGCGTTGCAACTGGCCGGATTGGTCAACGAGCACACTGACCCGGTCGCGCAGTTGCGCAATCTGTTCCTGGGCGATCAACTGGAAACGGTTGCGGGTGGCTTCCCGTTCCTGATTTACGGTGCTGTTGTAGCTGTCCAGCGTCAGTATGAAGACGACGGTGAAGACGAGCACAGCCAGCCCGCAGCGGCGAACCACGTCGACAACCTGGAAGGGTGTCGGGCTGCTTGTCATCGGATCTCCTGTGAGGCAATCGGGATCTCTCGTGACGGGATCCTCTCTAGCCTCCGCTTAACGGTTTTCCGATGCCTTTCTTGAGCCCGACGGCTGTCAGTGATCCAGCGATCCCTCGATTTCCGAGTCGGCAAAGCGCCGGGCAATGGCGCGAAAGTCATCCTGCAGCTCGATGAAGGCGTCGAGGATGTCCGGATCGAAGTGGCTGCCGTGTCCTTTTCTCAGGATGGCCACGGCTTCTTCGTGGGTGTAGGCGGCCTTGTAGACGCGTGTGCTGATGAGGGCGTCGTACACATCGGCAACGGCCATCAGGCGGGCTGACAGGGGAATGCGTTCGCCAGCGAGGCCGAGGGGGTAGCCGCTTCCATCCCATTTTTCCTGGTGCGAGTAGGCGATTTCCTTGGCGAAGCGCAGGAAGCTGGCGGCGATGCCGAAGAGGGCTTCGGCCTTGCTGATGGCGTCGCGACCGAGGGTGGTGTGGGTCTTCATGATCTCGTACTCGGCGGCGGTGAGCTTGCCGGGCTTGAGCAGGATGCGGTCGGGGATGCCGACCTTGCCGATGTCGTGGAGCGGCGCCGACTTGTACATCAGGTCGATGTTCTCGTCGGTGAGTTCGGCATAGAAGCGCGGGTGGCCCTGCAGATGGCGGGCGAGCGCGCGCAGGTACATCTGGGTGCGGCGGATGTGGTTGCCGGTTTCGTTGTCGCGGGTTTCGGCCAATGAGGCCATGGCGACGATGGTGGCGTCCTGGATCAGGCCGAGCTCGCGGGTGCGGCGCACGACTTCCTGTTCGAGGTAGCTGTTGCGGTCGCGCAGGAAGTCGCTGGCGGCCTTGAGGGTCAGGTGGTTGCGGATGCGGGTGAGAACCAGCGGCGGGCTGATCGGCTTGGTGATGTAGTCCACCGCGCCGGCATCGAAACCGAGTTGCTCGTCCACTTCCTCGTTGCGGATGGTCAGGAAGATCACCGGGATGCTGGCGGTGACGGGATCATTCATCAGCATGCGGCAGACCTGGTAGCCGTCCTTGTCCGGCATGGTGATGTCGAGGAGGATCAGGTCGGGCAGGGGTTTGCTGGCGGCCAGCGCGAGGGCCCGCTCGCCGTTGGTGGCGATGCGGGTGCGAAAGCCCGCCCGGTGCAGGCACAGGACGATGGGCTCGATGGAGTCCGGTGCGTCATCGACGACGAGGATGAGGGGGCGGTGGTTGTCGGCTGGCTGAGTCACGGTTTGTCTCCGGGCATGGTCTTCCGTTCAGGCCTTCTGCGCCGCCGGGCGCAGGCATGCAAGTGCCTGATCGTAATCGTAGTGTTGCAGTGCATCGGCGATTTCGGTGGTTTTTTCCCGTCCGATCCGGGTGATCAGATCGGGACGGATCTGTCGGAAACGGGCCGGCGCATCGCCGTCGGCGCTCTCGATCAGCTGTATCAGGGTGTTGATGGCCCGCTCGAGTTCGGCCTCGCCGAGCCGGGGCGCGTTGTGGTCTGCCTGACCGGGCGATGGCAGTGCGTTTTCGAGCATCTGCCGGAGGGCTTCGAGTTCGGCGGCCAGATTCTGCTGTGCCGCGTTCGGGTTGGTACCCTTGCGCAGGGCCATTTCCAGTTGGGCGGCGGCTTCCTGGAGGGCGCCGGCGCCCAGGTTGGCGGCAGTGCCCCGCAGGGTGTGGGCGAGGCGTTCGGCTTCGGCCAGGTGCCCGGCTGCCAGGGCGGCGTCGATGCGCTGCGGGCAGTCGGTCTGGGTGCTGACGAAATGGCGCAGGAAGGACAGATAGGTGGCAGGCTCGTTGCCGACCCGTCGCAGGGCGGCGACGACATTGAGGCCGGGCAGCTCGGGCAGGCCCGTGGTGGCGGGTGACGGCACCGGCAACTGCGGGGCGTATGGCTTGCCGGCCGTGGCCCGTGTCTGGCGCCTGATGGTATCCAGCAGGCGTTCAAGAACAATCGGTTTGGCCACATGATCGTTCATGCCGGCGTCGACGCAGCGCTGGCGCTGGTCGGCCATGGCGTGGGCCGTCATGGCGACGATGGGCAGGCTGGCCATGCGAGCATCCAGGCGGATTCGCCGGGTGGCTTCGAGACCATCCATTTCGGGCATCTGGAGGTCCATCAGGACCAGATCGAAGGCGTCCGGCCCGGCGTCGAGGACGGTTTCGACAGCGATCCGGCCGTTGTCCACCACGCTGACGCAGGCGCCCAGTTTTTCGAGCAGGCCGCGGGCGATCTGCTGGTTGATGTCGTTGTCTTCCACTACCAGGATGCGCAGGCCAGCCAGCTGGTGGGCAGCGTTGGCGGCGTGGTGGTCCGGCAGGATCTGCGGCCCGGCGCCGACACCGAAGGCGCCGACAATGGTGTCGAGCAGGGTGGAGGCGGTGGCGGGCTTGTGCAGATAGGCGTCGGCGCCGGCGTCGGCGGCTTCGGTGGCGGTGTTGTCGTCACCGAAGGCCGTGAGCAGGATGACCGTTGGCGGCGAGGCGAGGCTGCGGTCCTGCTTGATCCGGCGGGTTGCCTCGATGCCGTTCTGGCCAGGCATGCGCAGATCCATCAGGACGAGGCCGAAGCGATCGCCGCTGTCGGCACGGCGCACGGCTGCCACGGCTTCGGCAGCCGACTCGACGGCTTCGGAGCGGAACGGGAAGTTGCGCAGCAGTTCGAGGAGCACCATGCGGGCGACCGGGTGGTCATCCACGACCAGCACCCGCAGGCCTTCGAGCATGCCGGGCAGGGCCTTGGGGGTACGCTGCTCGGCCAGTTCAAAGCGGATGCTGAAGCTGAAGTGGCTGCCTTCGCCGGGCAGGCTGCTCACCTCGATGTGACCACCCATCAGTTCAACCAGATGGCGGGAGATGGACAGCCCGAGCCCGGTGCCGCCGAAGCGGCGGGTCATGGAGTCGTCGGCCTGGGCGAAGGCTTCGAAGAGGCGTCCGAGTTGCTCGGCATTCATGCCGATTCCGGTGTCGCACACCTCGAAACGGAGCTGGACGTGACGGCTGTCGTGGGCGACGGTATCGACCCGCAGCTGAACTTCGCCCCGGTCGGTGAACTTGACGGCGTTGCCGAGCAGGTTGGTGAGGATCTGGCCCAGGCGTAGCGGATCGCCGAGGAGATCTTGCGGCACGTTGGGGGCGACCTGCAGGATGAGTTCGAGGCCTTTTTCCTGGGCTTTCTGGGCGACGAAGGTGAATACGTTGTCGAGCACCCCGTCGAGGGCGAAGCTGGTCTGTTCGAGGTTCAGCTTGCCGGCTTCGATTTTCGAGAAGTCGAGGATGTCGTTGACCACGCCGAGCAGGGAGGTGCCGGCGTTGTGGATCTTGGTGAGGTAGTCGTGCTGGCGCGGCGGCAGTTCAGTGCCGAGGGACAGGTTGGCGAGGCCGATGATGGCGTTCATCGGGGTGCGGATTTCGTGGCTCATGTTGGCCAGGAAGCGGGCCTTGGACTCGGCGGCCTCTTCGGCGAGGCGCTTGGCTTCGCGCAGGGTGTCGACCGCCTGGCGATACAGGGAAAGGTCTTCGAGCACCCAGATGCAGTGGGTGATCTCGCCGCTGTCTTCGGCCAGGCCGCTGACCGAGATGCCGACCCACAGGGGCTCGCCGCTGTGTCGGCGGAGCTGGCATTCGCGTCGCCACAGGCCTTGGGTCTTGAGTTCATGCCATTGCTCGGCGTGGAACTCGAAGGGCAGGCCGGCTGCGTCGACCAGATCAGGCAGGGTGCCGGTCAGTTCGTCGGCGCTGAAGCCGGTGACCTGGCGGAAGCGTGGGTTGGCGTACTGGATGGCCCCTCCCGGGGTGGTGATGACGAGCATTGACGGGCTTTGCTCGACCGCCAGCGACAGCTTGCGCAGTTCCTGCTCGGCGTGCTTGCGGGCGGTGATGTCGTAACACCAGCTGATCAGCGCCGGGGTGCCCCGCACTTCGATCTGCTCGGTGGTCATCAGGGTCCAGCAAGACTTGCCGTCGATGTTCTGGAACTCGATCTCGACATCCCGCACCGGGCGCCCGTCGCGCAGCGTGGCGATGGCGTTTTCGGCGGCGGTCGGGTCGCGGAACCATCGGGTGACCGGTTGCTGCATGAAGGTGGCCATGTCGGTGCCCGTCAGCATCAGGGCGCGGCTGTTGGCAAACAGCGGCGCGCCATCCGGCCGGTTGATGACCACGGCGATCGGGCTCGATTCGAGCATCTGGCGGCTGCGTTCTTCGGCGGCGCGGACGATGCGTTCGGCTTCCTTCTGGGCCGAGATGTCCACCAGTACCCCAAGCAGGCCGCCCGGTTCGCCACTGGCCAGGCGAAAGCCGGTGACCCAGTAGAGGGTGTCATGCTGCTTGCCGTCGGCGAAGGGGATGCGTTCTTCCCGATGCAGGCTGCCGGCGCTGGCAATGATGTGCTGGTCCTCGTCATGGAAGGCGATGCGTTCGGAGGAGGGCAGGTAGGGCAGGTCGAGGACGGTCTTGCCGATGAGAAAGCCGCGGGTGGTGCCGAAGGCTTCTTCGTAGGCCCGGTTGCAGCCGAGGAAGCGGGCATCCGGCCCCTTGTAGAAAACCGGGTTCGGCAGTGCGTCGAGCAGGACCTGGATGAACAGCAGTTGGTCGGCCACGGCCTTGCTCGTGTCGGCCAGTTGGTGAGTTCTGTCGATGACCCGCTTTTCCAGTTCGGCCCGGCTTTGGGCGAGGCCTTCGGTGGCGTCACGCAGATGAATGCGCATGCGCTCCTGGGATTCGGCCAGCTCGGCGATTTCCTGCCAGGGGGCGTTCAATGCCTCGTTGGGCGAGAGGTCGAGGCGTCCGATGCGTTCGCTCCGTTCGACAATGCTGGCGAGGGCGGTTTCGATGCGGCGGGAGACGCGATGGGCGAGGTGCGCGGCAGCCGCGGCGCTCAGCACGATGAGCAGGGCCAGCGCCGGGGCCACGTCACGCAGGCGGGCGGGGATGAAGTCGGCCTCGCGGGCGAAGCCGCCGACCCACCATTGCTGCTCGCCCAGTTGCAGGGGAACGAACTGGGCGAGCCAGGTTTCGTTCTCGTTTTCATACTTCAGCGTGTTTTCGCCATGCCGGCCGGAATCGAGCCAGCGTGCGTAGCCGTGGGTCAGGAAGTCCACATTGAGGGCGGTGGCTGGCTGCAGAACGGCGTCGCGGCGGTCGGAGAGGTTGGCGAAGCGGGGGTAGCGCGGTACGCCCACCACTTCGCCGGTGTCGGTCAGCACCGTGCTGCCGCCCCGTTCTCCGACCGGGGTATCGACGGTAAGGCGCGACAGGTCGGTGAGAAGCACATCGAAGGCCAGGATGCGCGTCTTGCCGTTGGGGCCGGTCCACCGGGTGGACACGGTAATGCCGCCATCGCCGGTGGTGAGCAGGCGATAGGGGGCTGTCCATGCGAGGGCATCGTCACTGGCGGTTTTCAGGGCCGCCTCGAACCACGGACGGCTGCGCGGATCGTAGTGTCCGTTCTTCCAGTTGTCATCGAGCAGTGTGCCGGCGGTGCTCCAGTGCAGCCAGTGGTTGCCCTTGTCCTGCGTGCCCGGCTGGGTGACCCGGTTGCGCCAGCCGTCCGTGTCCCGCATCAGCATGACTTCCCGGCCGTCGGTGTCGGCCAGATGGATCGCGGAAATCTGCGCATCACCGGCGAGGAGCGGCACCAGCAGGGCGTTGAAGCCGGCTGTGTCGTCGAATTTGAGGCGCTCGGCCTGGCCCCAGGAGCGGGCTGTCCGCAACTGGGTCTCCATGCGCCGGAAGGTGCGCTCGGCCTCCGACTGGATGTGCCGGGTGGCCAGGTCGAGCTGGACGCGGGCGAGGATCTGGGTGGCCGGTGCGACGATCAGAAAGTGAAAGGCGGTGCCGAAGAGCAGCAGACAGGCGATGAAGGTGGCGGACATGCGCCACAACAGACTGCGGGCGAGGCGTGGCGGTCGCCTGCCGCCTGTTGTGGAGTTGGGCATCGGATGGGATTCAGGCAGGGCCGGGCTGGTCGTGGTGTGGGGGGGCTTCTTCCGGCAGGGCGGCCTGGGGGCGGCCGTAGGTGCGGAATTTTTCGATGACTTCGTGCATTTCGGCGGCGGACAGGATGGCTGGTTCGCCGAGCTGGCAGGCACGCCAGTATTGCTCGCAGAGGGTTTCGAATTCGATGGCGAGGGCCAGGGTATGGCGCAGGTCGCGGCCGAAAACCAGCATGCCGTGATTGGCCAGCAGGCAGGCGTTGCGTCCTTCGAGGGCGGTCAGGGCGCCTTCGGAGAGGGCCTGGGTGCCGAAGGTGGCGTAGGGCGCGCAGCGGATGTCGTCACCGCCGAAGCGGGCAATCATGTAATGAAAGGCGGGGATGGTGCGTCGGTGACAGGCGAGGGCGGTGGCGAAGGAGGAGTGGGCATGGAGGACGGCGCCGGCTTCCGGGTGAGCGGCGAAGATGTCCCGGTGGAAGCGCCACTCGCTGGACGGGGCGAAGGGCCCCTGCCAACTGCCGTCCATGGCAACCAGGGCCATGTCGGCGGCGCTGCAGTCGTCGTAGTCGCGGCCGGTCGGGGTGATCAGGAAGCCCCGGGCGCAGCGCACGCTGGCGTTGCCGGCGGTGCCG
>NZ_SDKK01000030.1 GCF_008107625.1 Zoogloea oleivorans | reverse complement strand
GTGTTGAAAAATAATAAAGATATAACCTAAGTAATAAAGAAGTATCTCAGATAATAAAGTTGTAATTTAGCTCCCAGTGACTAAGATGAGATCATCTGAACACTGGGGGCTTTTTCATGGCCAAGCGCCGCTATAGCTTCGATGAAGACAAACTGGCGCGATTCCTGAAGGAAGGACGGGGCCAAGGAGCAGGCGGAAACTATAAGCCTTGGCTAACTATCCAGGATGTCCCGTCACAGGGCCGAACAGCACGGCCCACAGGCTGGAAAACTGGCAGGCTGCACCACCTTCTCTCCAACATCGAAACGGCACTCTTCTACCTACTCGACTGGGAAGATCACGTCCTGGACATTCGGGAGCAATTTCCGCTTGATCGGGAGAAAACGCGGCAGATCGCATCCGAGATGGGGGTTGTCCATCCGTCTGACGTTAAGACCAAAGTGGACATCGTGATGACCACTGACTTCTTGGTCGATATCCAGACTGCTCAAGGACGAAAGACCCTGGCTATCCCGGTAAAGAAAAGTGATGACCTCGACGATGCTCGGACGATCGAGAAGTTGGAAATCGATCGTCGGTATTGGCAAGGTGAAGCTGAGTGGATCATCGTTACCGAGCGGGACATGAACAAAGATCGTGTTGGCAATGTCCGCTGGGTTCATGAGATGCATACCCTTGAGGGGTTAGAAGTACCCTACCCAGGGTACTGGCAAGACCGGTGCCGTGCTCTGCTTGACAGCATAGCGATATGTGGCGAGATGACGATCAAACAGTTTCTCCGTTGGCTGGAGAGCACCCAGGGGTTTGGTTCCGGCGAGGGACTTACCGTGATCCGTCACTTGATCGCAACCAAGATACTGCTGATCGACATGGATCGTCCGTTCGACACCTCGGCAGTCCTTGCCCAAGCGCTAACGCGCAAAGGCGGTGGCGAAGTAAGGCGGAGGGCGTGAAATGCTGCTTAGGAACGACTTGTTGCACTACGAAGAGGACGAAGGGCGTACCGTTAGAGTCCTCTGGTTTAGTCCCGACAGCGCAGGCGCAGCGATCATCGACGTCTGTGGCGAAAAGGCGCTACCCATCATCGTGCGGCTGGACGGGCTAATCGAAGATGTGCGAGAGAAGCGGGCACGTCTGTTGAATCCCGATCCTTATCTCGTGCTCGTTATCGAAGCCTCAATCCCTCCGAGTCACAAGAGCATTCGGGACGATGCTTGGTCCATTATCAAGAATCTTGTCGAAAAAGAGCCTGAAATATATCAAAGGGATAAGCGAGGTAAAATCTTAAAGGCCGCGATAGCTGAGCACAAGATCACGCTCAGTACGCTGTACCGTTACCTTCGTCGTTACTGGCAGAGGGGCCAAACGCCGAATGCCTTGCTACCTGACTACGCAAATTCCGGCGGGCGGGGCAAGGAGCGCCAGGGCACAGGGAAGAAGCGTGGACGGCCGCGCATCTATGGTAGTCAGAAGGGCATCAACGTCACGCCCGACATCCGAAGGATTTTCCGGGTCGCCATTGACAGGTACTACGCCGAAGTCGGCAGCAAGTTTACGCTGAAGGGTGCATATGACGAAATGATTCGGACGTTCTTCTGCGAAAAGCGCATCGATCCCGAGTCAGGCGACGTCATTCACGTACCCCAAGCCGACTATGCTCAAGACGGTCTGCCTACGGATACCCAGTTCCGCTATTGGTTTGAGAGGGATCAGGACACCCTGGACGTCAAGCGGCGCCGGGTTGGGCCCAGGTCCTACGATAAAGATATGCGCGGTCTGCTTTCTACCTCTGCAGCAGAGACGTGGGGGCCGGGAGCCCGATATCAGATTGATGCCACCTTAGCCGACGTATATCTAGTATCCCGCCTGAAACGGGACCGTATCATCGGGCGCCCCGTCCTTTACATCGTCATCGATGTCTTCAGCCGGATGATTGTTGGAATCTATGTCGGGCTGGAAGGTCCCTCTTGGGTGGGCGCGATGATGGCCTTGGCTAACACCGCAGCAGACAAGGTCGCCTATTGTCGGCAGTTTGGGCGGGAGATCGAACTGGAAGATTGGCCCTGCCATCACCTGCCAGCCGCGCTGTTGGGTGACCGTGGGGAGATCGAGGGTCGTTACATTGAGACGTTGGCGAATAACTACCGTGTCAATGTCGAAAACACCGCTCCCTATCGTGCGGACTGGAAAGGAATCGTCGAGCAACGGTTCCGCCTTTTGCCGGCCAAGTTCAAGCCTTATGTCCCCGGCTATATCCAATGCGATTTTCGAGAGCGGGGCGGGAAGGACTACCGTCTTGATGCCGTCTTGGATCTCCACCAGTTTACGCGCATCGTCATCGACTGCGCGCTACATTACAACAACCATCATGAGATCAAAGGCTACGACAAGACCCAAGGCATGGCGACCGATGATGTCCCGGCCATTCCCATCGAGTTATGGAACTGGGGTATTGCTCTAAGGAGCGGCCAATTACGTTCTTATCCTGAAGACCGTGTTCGTTTTAGTCTGCTTCCGGTAGGTGCCGCAAGCATCACTATGCACGGAATTAATTTCGATGGATGCTTCTACAGCTGCGCCGAGGCGGTCGAACAACGCTGGTTCGACAAGGCCAGGCAGAATGGGCGTCAGCGTGTATCAATCAGTTACGACCCGCGCTGCCTAGACGATATTTATCTCCACGCCCCGGACTCCGCACAAGGGTTTATTGTGTGTCACATGACGGATCGGAGTCGAGTGGACCGAGGCATGTCATCCTGGGAGATTGGGCAGAGGCAATTCTTCGAGAAGGATCAAGCTGCCAACCGTGCCCCAAGCCAGCAGTTCAAGCAGGCTGATCTTGCCGCGAAGATTGAAAGCACCGTCAGCGAAGCAATTTCTACGCAGCCTTTAACCACGGCCAGTGACCGTGCTAGAACGAAAGACATCCGCTCCAACCGGGCAGAAGAAAAGTTAGCGAATCGACAGACTGAGGTGTTCCGTTTAGGCGACCGCACTCCGCCGAAGGTTGCGGATGTGATTCCACTACGACCGAAGTCCGACTATTCGGAGCCCGACATCACCGAGATATTGGGGAGCCTAGACGATGACCAACAGTGATGCGCAGCCAGCCGTATTGCCGGAGTATCAGGACAATCCATTCATCGCGGCCCTGCCGCCGTTGTGGTCGACAAAGGAAACCTACGATCGGCTGCTGTTGCAGCCGGTCTTTGATCCCAGGGAGCGGCAGTTTCCCGATCATGTGCGGCCGCATTGCATCATGCGGCTTTTTAGGTATTTTGATCCCCTTGAGCAGCACCTGACCCTCGCCAGTCGATTTGGCATGCTTGTGCGGCAAGGATACATCGGTCGCAATCCTACACAGGGAGATTACCAGCGCCATCTTCAAAATAGCGTTGCGCGCATGGAGACAGGTAACCTAGCAACGCGGCGATTCGCTGTGCCCAATAGTGCTGCTAGTTTTGCGTTACTTGGAGACTCAGGGATCGGTAAGTCGACAGCCATTGAGCGCACGCTAGCCCAGTATCCGCAAGTTATTTACCACGATAAACCTTTCAGTTTGCACCAACTAACTTGGCTGAAGGTGGAATGCCCTCAAAAGGGTGGTCCCATTCAGTTGTGCATAAATTTCTTCGCCGAACTTGATCGTGTGCTGGGCACGAACTATCTGGACAAATACGGATCTTCCACTCGCACTGTCGGCCTGGCCATGCAGCGCATGGCGCACCTCGCAAGCATTCATGCTCTGGGTGTCCTAGTTGTCGACGAGATTCAGCATCTGCTGCGCACGCATGGAATGGATGCTGAGGACATCCTGAATTTTCTCGTTACCTTGGTCAATACTATTAGCGTGCCAGTGATCGCTATTGGAACAAATAATGCCGTCAGCCTGCTTCAGGGAAAGTTTCGGCAGGCGAGACGGGCAAGCGGCATCGGCTCTATGATCTGGGAGCGGATGCCGGACGATCAGACATGGCGGTATTTTGTCGACCGACTATGGAAATATCAGTGGACGCGGGAATTTACGCCGCTAGATCAGGACTTACGCGAGGAGCTCTACGTTGCGTCCCAAGGAATTATCGATGTGGTCGTCAAGTTATTCATGTTGGCCCAAATGAAGGCTATCCGGTTGCGGGTAGTCCGGAAACGCCCTGAGACCTTGGACCCTTCACTGCTTCGGCAAGTCGTTAAGGATGACTTTAAGCTGATCGAACCCATGATCGATGCGTGCAGGAGGAACGACACCGCAGCGCTTAACGCGTTTGATGATCTGCTGCCTTTCCGAGAGCATGTGATTCGAATTTTTGGCGATGCGGTGACGAATAATGACCTTAGTAAGGCGGTTCCACCAGCCTTGCCGGCAACAGATGTGCAAAACGGTGCGCAAGGGACTAGCGACGCGCTTGGATCGGTTCGTGCGGCAATGGGCGCATTGGGTTTGGCACCTGACGTTGTCGAAGTGATGCTTCGCGACGCCCTGGCGGAAGATCTCACGTTGGATGCGCTGCAGTTAGTTGCCGCCATCAGCGTAAAACTGAAGGCTCCGGCAGAAACACCCAAGCCAAGGCGACCAAAGAAGGTTCCGAAGGCGGAGCAGGCCGAATGGCCTCTTGGCGATTTGAGAAGGATTGTCAGCGAAGGCAAGCCGCAAGGTCTGACAGCATACGATTCCCTGAGGGCGTCCGGCGCCGTTGGCGCGCTGCCTGAAGCTGCATGAAGATTGCTCTGTATGCTCGTCTATTTCCCCGAGCCCTATCGCGACGAGTTGCTCTACAGTCTTCTTGCAAGATACCATCGACATGTTGGTTCTAGCAGCCCCAAGCAGACCTTGGATGATCTATTTGGTTGCCGTGGAGTGATTGCAAGGCTGGATCTGCAGGGGAGCCTTGGTCACTTATCTACACACCTACCTCCTGGATGGGGAATGAGTCCAGAGCGATTGGCTGTGGACTACACGCTGTTTCCGTACTACCTGGCATTTCAGCCGGCGGGCATACGGGGCCGGGTGCTGGGGGCTTTGATCGGTGGCTCCCTTGCGGGGCTTCATCTGCTTCTGGGTCTTGCATCGGCAGCATCTCGTATCAGGCAATTGCGGTTCTGCCCAGTATGCGTGCTTGAGATGGAGAACACGCATGGGGAGCCTTATTGGCGACGGACGCATCAGTTACCGGGTGCCCTGCTGTGCCCGGATCACGGCGTCATCTTGAGATCGAGTGGCATCCCTTCTGCACTTGGAAACCGACATGCCTTCATTGCGGCAACCAGCGCGAATTGTGACTGTGGCCGGGAGGTCGCACCGACGTCCTTGGAGAACGATGAGACCTTGCTTTCGGTAGCACGAGCTTGCCGACAAGCGCTGGAGTTCATGCCGCAAGCGCGAAATCGGGAGACATGGGCGACCTGGTATCGGAACGGCTTGATCAGGGCTGGTCTGTCGTCATCCTCCGGCAGGGTGAAACTGAATGAACTGGAGGAGAGGTTTCGGGACCATTTTGGTCTGGCCTTGCAGCCGCTACTCGCCGATGTTGGGTTGGCTGACATGAGTTGGCTTGTCGCGCTCACACAGCGGCCTAGCCGGGCACTACATCCCTTGCTGAACATATTGCTTCAGAAATTCTTAAAGGGCTTGGTGAGTGACGAACCCTTTGGGACTGGCCCCTGGCCCTGTCTCAACCCTTTGAGCGGTCATCAGGGCGAACTGCTAGTCGAGCGGGTGGCCACCCACCGCAATCGTGGCCGTATCGTGGGCGTGTTCGAATGCGCTTGTGGCTACGCCTATGCTCGTAATGTTGATCAGTCGTCTGGCACCCTAAGCCGTCCCCGCCCTTTGCGTTTTGGGGCCGAGTTCGATCGGCAGATCCGACAATTAGTTGATGATCAAATCGGCATTCGTCAGGCCGCGCGGTGGCTGCATGTGGATCCCCGCACGGTCCGGCTGCATGCCGCAAAACTGAATCTGAATGCTATTTGGGCCGCGGCAAGTGTATCGATGCCCGTGGTCTGTGATTCAGGAGGACGCCGCAAGGCATGGATGGACCTGCAGCAGAAGTACCCCAACTTGGGTCGCAACGCTTTATCCAAGTTAGAGCCGGCGCTGTTCATGTGGCTGTATCGCCATGACAAAGAATGGTTGGTGACAAATCAGCCTGCGGCAAAAGTCTCCCGCCGAGTTCGAGTCGTCAGCCCTTGGGCAAGTCTTGACCTTGAATGGATGCAGCGTGTCGCAGATCTGGCCGAAGAAATCCGTCAGGAACTTCCGCCTCGCAAAGTCACTTTGGCGGAAATCTGCCGCAGGACCGCAGATCCAATTTGGCTTTCGAGCCATCTTCGTCGTCTTCCCAATACGGCGGTGTTACTTGGTCGCTTGCGAGATACGACCGCGAGCTTCCAGGTGCGCCGCGTTGCTTGGGCTGCCCATGAGCTTGAAAATGCCGGTCAATGCTTAGCTGTGTGGCGGATACGGCGCAAAGCCGGTTTGTCGCGCCAAGTGGCGATGGAGGTCAAGGCGGCCCTTGAGTTGGCCGTTTCGCCAAGAGTGCCTCTGCCATGAGGCGTCTGACAGTCAGCGCCTTCTGCGAGGTGGATGAGCCGCTTGAAATTCATTGGCTTGTTGGATTGGAGCAGGACGCGGATGGAAGTTGGCTCCTGAGGGTGGTCACCCACGGCTTGCGATCCGGGCTGGTGAGAATGTGGCCGCTGCCCATCGGACTATTTCCGTTGCTTTCTCCAGGGCTGCGCTTTGAAGATGGGTTGCTGTTGGATACGCAGTCGCGCGGAGGAATTCAGACTGCATTCATTTCCAACTTGGCAAATGGGGTGGAAGTGACTTCCGCCGACATTCCAACTGGCTTATATACGTTTTTTGGGCACCAAGGCGGGGTGCAGAGGATAGTTCGATACGAGACCGACTGCGGGGAGATCTTTGTTCCGACGATGGAGCTAGTGCGTTATCTACTCTTGCACAACAAAACGCTGGCCAACGCGGTCATGGTGCCGGGCCAGCTGATGACTTTGTACCAATTCGAGCCTCTTGGTATCTACGAAGAACTGACGCTCAGATTTACCTCCGACATGCCCGTGCGGTCGATTTCCAAGAGTCTTGCTTTGGAATTCGCTTGGCTCGCGATCCACCCCGAAGGTCGTCGAACATGGGATAGCGTTTATACGAAATCCGCTGGGCAACAGTATGTCAGTTTAGATTTGCCCGACGTTCCTGAGGCACAACTGGTGTTTCGTGGGGTCAGACAGGGATCAGATTGGCTGGTGCTAGAGATCATCCATCTCACCGGGCGCTCGTCTCCATGCTTGCGATTACGCTATGGACACCCCAGTTTTCAGAGGCCTAGTGACACAGTTCTAGTTACTCCCGAAGGTGGTGCCAGAAAGCCAAAAGTAAGCCAAGAGGAGCCTGACGTGGAAATTTCAACTGCTGAAGGGGGGACTCGCGTGGCGGCAGGTCAACTGGCCGTTGAGGTAGGGACAAAGTCTCGGGAATTCACGATTGAAGTGCCAATAAAAAAAATTTGGCGCGAGAGGGGGATGTCGCGACATCGCGTCAACGACAACTCTCCGACCGAAGAAAAAGTAGTAACTGGAAGTCCGGTGACGAAAAAACCTTTATTTACAGGCGGAGTCAGCCGAGAAAGCCGAGGCGCGCGCATCCATCCCCTCGAATTCCGTACGCTTGAGTCCTACCCTTGGGATCTTACGGGCGATCTTCAAGCGTTGGCGGAAACCATCGAAATGATGGCGGATTTAATAAGCGACACAGAGATATCCATGTCTTTGTGCCGGCTGAAGCCGGGCCGCGCATTCTCCACGATCGGTCGTCGTCCGCGTTGCTGTTTGGTCGTCCTCATAAACGTCATAGACAAGCCGCCGGTGGTGTTAGTCGACGTGGATCGGGGCGGCGAATGGGCGTTATCTACAATGGTACTTTCATTCTTGGCTCCGGCCCCCTTCGCCGACATTGATGCGCACGTGAAGACAGTCCTGGATAGCATGGTCGACAACGGTGGGCATTGGGATTCTTGTGCTCACAGTGCCCTGAGCGAAGTTTGCGCGTGCCGTCGATTACCAAAAATCTTGCCCAAGCGGGGTGGCAAGGAAGAGAGCCGTTATCGCGCGACTTGGGCCTACCGCCTGGCTATCAAGCTAGGCTTACCATTTTCTGGGGCGGAAAAGACGTTGTTGCGTAACTCTGATTCAGGCGAAGTAGCCCCAACCCCAGACGGATTTTAGGCATTACCGCGAGGAAGACCTCTGATCCATGAGGCGTTTCGTAAGAAGTCAGCAGTAGGGTTTTCGATCTCGCCCCGCGTACTGAACAAATCGCACAAGATCACTTTGATCATATGAGGGGGAATGAGCCGGAAATGCTCCAGACCCTTTGGTCGCCAACTGCTCATGTAAAGCTCCGTTTTACGGGACCAGGCATCGTTTCCATAATTGTTGAATAGTTGTATAGTGAGGCGATGGAAACCAAAGCCGCAACCTCGATTTTCGAATCCCTGTCATCCAGCTGGCGCCTGGAGGCCTTCCGTCTGCTGGTCAAGCAAGGCCCGGAAGGCATGGTCGCCGGTGATATCGCGTCTGCCCTCGACATCGCACCTTCCAGTCTGTCCTTTCACCTCAAGGCGTTGGCCCATGCAGGCATGGTGACAGTTGAACAGGAAGGTCGGTTCCAGCGCTACCGGGCGAACATCCCGCTGATGCTGGATTTGATCGCCTACCTCACCGAAGAATGCTGTTCCGGCAACCCCGGAAAGTGCGTTGATCTACGCGCAGCATCGTCCTGCGCCGATGCACTGCTTCCCCCGATTCTCCCTAAGCAAGCGAAGTCCTGACCATGAACGTTCTCTTCCTCTGTACTGGCAACTCTTGTCGTTCGATTCTCGCCGAAGCGACTTTCAACCATCTGGCTCCGATGGCTTGGCATGCGGTCAGTGCCGGCAGCAAGCCCGCCGGTTATGTCCATCCGCGTTCGCTGGCGCTTCTAGCGCGGGAAGGCATCGCCACCGAGGGCTATCACAGCAAGTCCTGGGACGACCTCCCTGTCACCCCCGATGTCGTCGTGACCGTCTGTGCCAGCGCTGCCGGTGAAACCTGCCCGGTTTATCTCGGTCCCGTTCTTCGCACCCATTGGGGCGTTGAAGACCCGGCCCATGCGACAGGCACTGACGAAGAAATCGACGCCGCTTTCATGACCGCCTACCAGATTCTCCGTACCCGGATTCAAGCATTCCTGGCTTTGCCGCTGAGTGAGCTGCAGGGTGATCGCGCCCGCCTGAAGGCTGAGCTCGATCGCATCGGCACGCTTTTGCCGTAATAAATATTTCAACTTTCGTTGGAGAGTCAAAATGAAAACCATTCAGATTTTTGATCCGGCCCTGTGTTGCAGCACCGGAGTGTGTGGCGTCGACGTCGATCAGGCCCTCGTGCAATTTTCAGCTGACGTGGACTGGGCGAAGCAGCAGGGGGCGACGGTCGAGCGCTTCAACCTGTCCCAGCAGCCTCTCGTCTTTGCCGAAAACGCTATCGTGCGCGGTTACCTGGAGCGCTCCGGGCAGGAAGCCCTGCCGCTGATTCTCCTCGATGGCGAGGTAGCCCTGGCCGGACGTTACCCCAACCGCAACGAACTTGCTCGCTGGCTGGGTGTTCTTGTGGTCCAGGCCGACGCTCCCAAGGGCGGCTGCTGTAGTGGCAGCAAGTGCTGCTGAGATCTCCTCGGGAGACGACCATGAAATTCCTCGAACAGCCGCCGCACTTTCTGTTTTTTACCGGCAAGGGTGGTGTCGGTAAAACGTCGATTGCCTGCGCAACGGCAATTGAACTCGCCGCGCAGGGGCGCCGCGTGTTGCTGGTGAGTACCGACCCGGCTTCCAATGTAGGCCAGGTTTTCGGGATCGAGATTGGCAATCGGGTTACGCCAATTCCTGCGGTGCCGAACCTTGCTGCGCTGGAAATCGATCCGCAGGCAGCCGCTCAGGCCTACCGGGACCGGATTGTCGGTCCGGTGCGCGGATTGTTGCCGGACGACGTGGTGCGTGGCATCGAGGAGCAACTTTCCGGTGCCTGCACGACCGAAATTGCAGCCTTCGATGAGTTCACGGCGCTTCTGGTGGATTCGAGCCTGACTGCCGACTACGAGCACATCATCTTCGATACCGCACCGACCGGACACACGATCCGATTGCTGCAACTCCCCGGGGCGTGGAGTGGCTTTCTTGAAGAAGGCAAAGGTGATGCGTCCTGCCTCGGACCGCTTGCAGGCCTTGAGAAACAACGCAGCCAGTACAAGGCGGCCGTTGATGCCCTGGCGGACCCGCAGCGGACCCGGCTCGTTCTGGTTGCCCGTGCACAGCAGGCCACGCTACGCGAAGTTGCACGTACCCATGAGGAGCTTGCGGCGATTGGGTTGACGCGTCAGTACCTCGTTATCAACGGGGTGCTGCCTGCTGAAGAGGCGGCGCAGGACGCGCTGGCAAAAGCGATTTTCGACCGTGAGCAAGTTGCACTTGCGGCGATTCCGCCCGTGCTGGCTTCCTTGCCCTGCGACATCCTGGCGCTGAAGCCTTTCAACCTTGTGGGGTTGGATGCGCTGCGCAGCCTGTTTACGGACGTCGCAGCCGATGCCGCGCAAGACTCCGCCGCTCCCTACCTGGATGCGCCGAGCCTCGCCACGCTGGTCGATGGCATTGCTGCGGATGGTCACGGGCTGGTGATGCTGATGGGTAAAGGCGGAGTCGGCAAGACGACGATTGCTGCTGCGATTGCCGTCGAACTCGCGCATCGCGGCCTGCCGGTGCATCTCACGACCTCCGATCCCGCGGCCCATCTTTCGGAAACCCTCGATGGTTCGCTGGAGAATCTGACCGTCAGCCGTATCGATCCGCATGCCGAGACCGAGCGTTATCGGGAGCAGGTGCTCAAGACCAAGGGCGCCCAACTTGATGCGCAGGGTCGCGCGCTGCTGGAAGAGGATCTGCGTTCGCCTTGCACCGAGGAGATTGCTGTCTTCCAGGCCTTCTCCCGAATCATCCGCGAGGCCGGCAAGAAATTCGTGGTCATGGATACCGCACCGACTGGCCACACCTTGCTGTTGCTCGATGCAACCGGCGCCTATCACCGGGAGATTGCCCGGCAGATGGGGAACAAGGGTATGCACTTCACGACGCCGATGATGCAACTGCAGGACCCGAAGCAGACCAAGGTACTGATCACGACCCTGGCAGAAACCACGCCGGTCCTCGAAGCCGCCAATCTCCAGGCAGATCTGCGCCGGGCAGGCATCGCGCCTTGGGCATGGGTCATCAATAACAGTGTGGCAGCCGCACGCCCTCATTCACCGCTGCTACGTCGGCGCGCCTGCAACGAACTGATCGAGATCGAGGCCGTTGCCAGCCGTCATGCGATTCGCTACGCCGTCGTACCGATGCTCAAAGAAGAACCCATTGGCGTTGAACGCCTGCTCGAACTGGCCAATCAAGGCCAAACTACTCAGGGAGTTTGATATGTCCGACAAGATCTACAACGTACTTTTCCTGTGCACCGGAAACTCAGCCCGCAGCATCCTGGGCGAGTCCATCCTTAATGAGATCGGCAAGGGGCGTTTTCGGGCTTTTAGCGCTGGCAGCCACCCGGCTGGCCAGGTCAATCCTCTGGCCATCGAGCTCCTGCAGCGTAACCACATGAGCACCGAAGGGCTGCGCAGCAAGAGTTGGGACGAGTTCGCCACACCGGACTCCCCGCATCTTGATTTCTGAGACAGGAAGCATTGTTTTGCATCGATTCGGAATCAATTCCTTGCAGTTTTCAGTGTAATCCTGCGCTTTTGTCTTGGCTATTTGCGGACCACTTTATCAATAAATTGCAGTTTGTCAAAACCAACGGTATTTCGTTGCAGTTTGTCGCAATGTGAGACGGGCCTTTCCGAACCACTCCCTTCAAGTTAGGCGTATGCGTTGTCTGGAATGACTTTACGGCGTCTCAACTGTTGTACCACGTGCACAAGGCCGGATGACTAACGACTTTCCTTTCCATATTTCGGAAACCACATCGACGCCACCTGTTGGCGGGAAGTAATCACGCTTCCCATAGAGCACCCGATTTCGAGCTATATCGGCGAGCCAATCCAGTATTTCCGGAGGAAATTTCTGATCGCAAAATTGCTGCAGAGTGATTTCAAAATAGTGACCGAGTAACTCGGCTTCAGCAGGAAGAAAGCTGAGGCAGGCCTCGCGATACATAGCGCCAAATAAGCACAGAAGATCAAGGTCGATCAGCAACGTTGAAGTGGCCCTTTGCATAAGAACTTCAAACGCACTTACATCGCCCTCTTTGAGTCCATGGCGCTTTTCGACAGGGTCAGTTCTTTCGCACCCGACAAGCAATATCAGCGCCTCCCATGCCGAAACACGCTCGAGTGCGAAATGGGCAAGGCACTCATCAACGAGCCTAATAGATGCGCTTGTATCTCCAGGCGCTTCCTTGAGCAATCGCCAGAAAGGGCTACTCATTACCCGGGCAGTACCTCGGAAAAATGGGTGTGCATCGACGCTCTCCACAAGATCAAAGTCACGCGAGTGATGCTTCTTCTTTGCCGAGGACGGAGCTACACCGCGTTTTCTGATTCCTTCGAATGTTCGCGTTCGATTCGTGCGATCACGAGGATTGCCGTCCTTGTCTGGGATAAACGCAATATTTAGGTCCGAATCGCTCCAGTCGCATCGGGATTTCACGATCCAGTACCAGAGCTTCGGAATAAATCGGTCCAGCTGGTCCTTGGGCTTGTTACCCCCACCAGGCCGCCTCTTTTTTATTGATTTATCAAGAGTCGTTCGAGTTTTGACCATCAGGTGTCATGAAATAACGTATTGCAATGGCGTTGAATGATACCTGTGCAACCGCTAAAACATAGGTTGTTCGAGTTGCATGAGGTTTTTGGCGTGGCCTGTTGCGCAAACGAAATACGGGATTCGGATAGCTGCCTTGGCCTAGGATCAGGGACAGGAGCAAGGCATTTGCGACCGGCATCACGGGGTCCAAAAACATGGTGCTGAACGCAAATCAAGTACGCGAGTGGTTTCGCGACAACGGAATCACCATCGTCCGCTGGGCGCACGACCATGGCTTCAGCCCAGGCCTCGTTTATCAAGTGACCCAAGGAAAACGGAAGTGTTTGCGCGGGCAATCCCACTTAATCGCGGTGGCACTCGGGCTGAAAAAGACTTAGCCAGCAATCTTGAAACAGCCAATTTCAACCGACCTAAGGAAACAACAATGAAGGAATAGAAAAAAAGCGCCAAGGCTGGCAGGCCATGGCGCTTCTTGACTTGGGGGTACCAAGACTTCTCTTTACACGGATCAAGTCTACGAGTCGCCACGCGGCCCGTCAATTCCCTCTTTGTTCAAATTTGTTCACTGCGCCAAATGTTCGTTGAACTTGGCGCTTGAGAGGGAAATACCAGAGATGTTGGATGACAATTTGCTTGAGGAACATTTCGATCGACTCGGGATTAAACCGGAAGCGCGCGCGCGCATTCGATGGATACGTGCGAACGCACCTACCCGGTCGGTTAACACCGGCATCAAGAACACTCCCTGCCGATTTTGCTCGCGAAAGATGGGCTTTGTACTTGAAGCGGAAGCGTTCAACACCGAGTACGCGACCTTTGAGGACTATGACAACAATGACCAAGTTCTTGAGTTTTACCCGCAACCTTGCAAGCTTCGAATCAGTTACATCAACGCAAATGGGAAACTTGTTCACCCAGACATAACCCCTGACATTTTTCAGGTTTGTAGGGATTACTTTGCCTTCGTTGAGTGCAAAACAGAGGAAGAACTCCTCAAGCTTGCTGAGGCACAACCCAATCGTTACCAACTGGATGGACAAGGTAGATGGCGCAGCCCCCCCGGGGAAGCCGCCGCTGAAAAGCTGGGCTGCCGATTCATTGTTCGCTCCAGCAGTGAGAACAACTGGATCGCACTTGAGAACTACGAGTTTTTCGCCGACTACCTAATTGTCGATCCAAAAAATTTGCGTATCGCACCGGATGCGCAAAGCAAGCTTGAAAAGCGTCTCGCAAAAAGCAATTGGCTAACAGTGAGCGAACTCCTTGAAGGCGAAGATGCAGTGGATTCCGACAGCCTTTACGGACTCATCGTCACAAAGAAAATCTACTTTGATTTCCTGAAAAACCGAATTTCTGACCCCGATAAGGCCCTTCTCTTCGCAAATGCGATCAACGCCCAAGCGTATCAAGTAGTTGCCAGAACCAGCGTGGGTTTAAGAACCCCTGGAATTACCGGATTTAAGGCCATACCGGGCCGAACGTTTAGCTGGGATGGCCGGCCCTGGCGAGTGGTAAATATTGGCGATCATGGCATCAGCGCCATGCCCATGACTGATGAGAGCTCCCCCATCATCGTTGAACTCAATGAAGACCAACTAACGGAACTCGCCCGTACTGGAAAATTGGTACCAGGAAATGATGACGAAGACGAACGCGCTACCTTGGTGGCTGAAATCCTTAGAACCACCCCTACGTCCCGTCTAAAAATCGCCAACTACTGCTTCCAAATTTTATTTGGTACACCAGACAAGAAAAACCCTTTTATCAGTCGTTCTAATCGGGCCAAAGCATACTGGCTTGCAAATTACAGGGCCGCAGAACAGAAGTTCGGCAACGGGTATATCGGACTGATCCACAATCTGAACGGCACGCAGGGAAATCACTCACAAAAATGTGACCCGCGAGCATATGACTTGGCGATCAAAGCATACGAGGACTACTGGGAGAATGACGCACAGCGATCAGCCGTTCTGTGCCATGGGATGTATGCCAATGATTGTGAGGCCGAGGGGGTTACTCCTGTAAGCCTCAAGACGTTTCAAAAAATCATCAAACAGCACGAGTCTCATGCGCAGACAAAGAAGCGCGTTGGTGAAAAAGCAGCATATACCGATGAGCCACCTTATCTCGTACTTGAATACACCACCCCTCGACACGGCAATCGGCCATTTCATATCGGGCACATTGATCACAGTCCGCTTCCGATCAAGGTTAAGGACAAATCCGGGAAATATCTCCTTGAAACGGTGTGGCTCACTCTACTGATAGATGCCTACAGTAGGTATGTACTAGCCTTTTATCTCAGTTTCGATCCTCCCTCGTATCGTAGCTGCATGATGGTGATACGCGAGTGCGTGAGACGGCATGGTCGAATCCCACACGTTACTGTCGTCGACAATGCATCCGAATTCAATTCAACATATTTTGAAAAGCTACTTGGGCTGCTAAAGAGCCACAAAAAATCGCGCCCCAAGTCAAAAGCCAAGTTCGGGGCCGTCATAGAGAGGCTATTCGGCACCACGTTTGAGCAGTTCATCTCTAATCTCGCTGGCGCGACGAACGACATGAACCCGCGCTCCGTTGGCGCCGATGTGGATCCCACGTTGAAAGCAATTTGGACTTATGAACGACTGGCACTCCGACTGAACAGCTACTTCAATGACATTTACCACGGCAACGTTCACACAACACTAGGGGAAAGCCCAGCCTCGGCCTTCATCAATGGGATGAAAACCTTTGGCTCTCGCCAGCATGCACTCTATGTCTACAACGAAGAGTTCATCATTGAGACATGCCCAAGCACCAACAAAGGCGATGCAAAGGTTGGGCCACAAGGGGTAAAGATCAACTACCTCTGGTATCACTGTACTGCCATGGATGCCCCGGGGGTATTACGTTCGCGCGTTGATGTCAGATACGACCCCGACAACTACGCTATTGCCTATGCCTTTATCCAAGGTTGCTGGCAGAAATGCTTCTCAGAGTATTACGCGATTTTCCAGCAATACACCGAGAAGCAAATCCGGATCGCAACGAATCACCTTCGCCTGAAGGCGAAGTTCACCGGAACAACCATCCCAATCAATGCCAAGACACTCGCGTCATTCCTGCAAAGCGCAGAAGCCGAGGAAGTACTTCATATGCAACGGCTACAGGATCACGAAAGCGCAACTGTTCGTGCAGCCACCAACCTGAAGGGAAGCACGAAACAAGAAACATTGGAATTTCCTGAACGCCCTGTGACTTCAATTTCCATCACACCGGATATACCGGCGGAACTGCTGGAGGATTTCTAAACATGGATAACGAAAAAAAGGCTGCGGCGATCGCAGCTATCCGCATATATGCAAAGAAACGGATATCCCATCTGAAACTCTCAGATGCCTACACCAGCCTGATGTGGATCGTTGAGCAAGAGCCCGAGAACGTTGAAGAGTTACACATTCTGGTAGGCCCATCCGGCTGCGGAAAATCAACGTTGCTGAAACGAATCGAAGCTGAAATCCTCACACATTACGCAAAGGAAATGGAGGAAGACCCAGGGTTCATCCCGGTCATCTACTCTCAGGTAACAGCCCCGCAAGATGGAAACTTCAACTGGAAAGACTTCTTCTCCCGGTTATTGGAGAAATTTAACGATGTCCTGATCCGGAAGAAAGTAATTCTTCGCCCGGAGGCCATGTTAGATGAAGAAACTATTCTCAACATACGATCACTTGTCCGCGAGGAACTCCGCAGAGCAGTGCGCAATGCCTTTGCGTCGAGAAAAACAAAATTCCTTTTGCTGGACGAAGCAGGTCATTTGCTCATTACCAAGAGCTCACTCCCCCCCCGGGTACAGTTCGAACTGATCAAAAGTGTCGCACAAGAGCTAAAAATCCCGATCATTTTGGCGGGAGACTACTCGCTGCTAGGAATCCTTCAGCTAAACGGGCAACTAACTCGCCGAACAGAGGTAACTCATTTTTCGAGATACCTCGTTTCGGAACTGCTCGACCCATCCAATCCTCATTGCATTTCCTTCCGAAACAGCGTTCACACCCTTCTCGAGGCAATGCCGATCGACAAAGAAGATGGCCTCATCAATCACCTCGACTATTTCTATCAGTTTTCCCTTGGGAACATTGGCCTGCTGAAGAAGTGGTTCAACCGCGCTCAGTGGAGGGCGCTCATGAGTGATGAGCAAGTGCTTACTCGAGAAATTCTTCAAGGCTCACGGATTCCCAACAAGCTGTTAAAGCTCATGCTGGAAGAAGCCAAACTGGGTGAAAAGCAACTTGAAGACATCAAGGATGACGTACTGACGTTAGAACTTGGACTATCCGTCACGCCTTCATTGACTGTAATAACTGACAACTTCCCCACCGGGGACAGCAATTCAACCAAGAGCCAGAAATCACGCAAGGGATCAAATCGGCCAGGCAAACGAGGCCCAAGTAGAGACCGAGTTGGAGGAATTCCCTATGCAGCTTGAACTTCTGGACGACTTTGCGGTGCCATCGATAGTGATACCTGCACGCTCAAAATTGGTATCGCTAAATCCTATCGGTGTTGGAACAACAAAATGCGAAGCATTGATCTCCTATTTGACCCGCCTTGCCGGCAAACATGTGGTCAAACCAGCTCACCTGGTAAGGGATGTACTTATTCCGATAACAGGCATTCGCCTTGACACATCTGCCACCAGCTTCAACAACACCAATTCCAAGACAATCAATTCATACACCAGTTACGCGGCTATATTCAGCCATGCTCTTGAACGGCTAACGCTTCAAAAAAACCTGCTTAACCTCACCTTCACTGCTTGGAAAGACATCCTTGACCCGAAAGGTTCAGCCTTGCTGCGAGACCATGTCGCTTTTTGCCCCCAATGTCTGGACACCTTTGAAAAGTCAAAGGAAGGGATTTACTACCCGCTCATATGGTTCCTTCGCTCCGCAACCATTTGCACAACTCATCATGCCCCCCTTGAACAAAGGTGTCCACGTTGCGAAAAACAGCAACTTTTTATCGCTCAACACGCTTCATTAGGCTACTGCACACATTGCGGTGGATGGCTAGGCACTTCATCCTCCAAGGATACGATGGATAAAGTACCGCATATTTCCCTTCACGATAAATTCAAAACTATGGCACTTGAAGAAATGATCGCTGCCGGCCCAACCATTTCTTCGAAAGCAACCCAGCAGCATTTCGCCAATCGTCTGGAAAGCTACTGTAACGCCGTAAACAACGGCAATATGAAGCGCTTCGAGATGCGCCTAGGATTCAATAAAAACGTTATCTGCTGCTGGGCAGACATGCAGAGTAAGCCGAGGATCGACCTGTTTCTAGAGCTATGCTTTCGGCTAAAGTCCTCGCCACTGGAGTTTCTGAGTAGAGACATCCCTAAAGATATTGCGGATCAGATCGAGGACTACCCGCTGGTTCATAGATGCAAGAAAGTCAAACGTAGCGAGGCTGAAATGGCGGGGATCAAAAATTTCCTCATTGCCTGCCTTGATAGTGATGCGGCACCTACTCAAAGATCAGTTGCAGAACTATTGGGAGTCAATAGAAGATTTCTAAACTATAACTTTCCTGAACTCACCCGAGCAATATCGGACAAGCACAAACGTGCCTCTGCGAGCCGGGTTACCGCAAAACGCGAGGCAAGGATTGCGAAAGCGAAGGAGATCGTTCAAGAGATGCTTACCGAACTTAAACCAATCAGCCGGAGGAAAATGTGGGCTGAACTGGAGAAAAATGGACTTACGTTTGCAGACCCTGTGATTCGCCACGCGACACAAACCGTATTGGCGGAGTATCAAAAAAAGGCTGAAACTTAAGCATAGTTCTGCTGCTCGGCCATATCGGTCGTTGGCCAGCGGAGCTCAATCGGGCTCCAATCGCTTACCTGCCGTTCCGCCTAGAGAGGTGCTGCTCCCAAGACAAAGTAGAGCAATCATGTTGATTGAGCGTAGAGCTGATTAATTATCTCTGCACAGTTTCGAACAGTAAATACTGAATTTGGGTGCAGGATGGGTTCCCCGTGAGCAATGGCGTTCCGCAATGATGGAATGATCTCTGGGAGCATCCGTGTGTACTTCATTGGGTCATCAGTATTCAGCTGAATGTGACTGAAACCTTGATCTGAAATAACTCCCTGGCTAATGGCTCGAATGAGTAATTTTTTGAGCCCATCTTTCTTCGCTGCTGGATATTTTTGCGCTAGTGCCATCTCTAGCGTAGAGAAGGCCTTCTGTTCTGCGGACTGATGGAATGGGTAATAAAGCCATGCATACACGCAAAGCATTTTTGCAGTGACATACTCGCTCTGAATGTCTTCTGGAACCAAAGAATGAAGTTCGATGGATGCGATTACGTCATAGCGGGCTCTGAGCGAGGACTGCTCTATGTTCCCTGTACTAGAATTTTGAAACACGAAGTGTTGCCAACGCTCGTCAGGCTGAAGCAGCTCATCAAAAGGTTTTAATTCTTCCATTTGTTAGCAATTATCTACGGGGTGGATTTTCTGGCAGGTTGAAAGCCGATCTCAGTCAATGAGGATGGCGTTTTTCTGACTCGGATAGTTGGGATACGGCTTATACAGCGTGTCCAAGAAGTAGTCAGCCGCTAATCGCCTTCAATGACTGCATTTGTCATGAGTAAAGGACAGCACCCGGCCAAAACCGGCTACTGCGCTCTCGTGGGCTGACTGGCAGCTTCTCAGGGCGGATTCAACCAGTCACTCGACGGTGATGCTCACCCGGTGGCTCCTTAAACAACCGATTCTCGACGACGGAATTAGCTGGAACCGACTCTGCCCTCAGCGCCCCGGCGCTGTGTGACGGAATCGGCCAGCGGACCTCACGCCCGCGGTACCGACGACGAATGATGCTGGGCCCGCCGCGAATCCATCAGCCGCTTCCAGAGCCCCAAAGGCTTCGTATCCACTTCCAGATGCTCAGGCTAGGTGTGTTCGATAACGATATGCCTGATGGCGCTCCTGATGCGTCGGCAGAGATGGATGGCGCCGATGTTCCGACGGCGCCGGTGGCGCGCGTAGTGTTGTTGGCATTGATCTGCAACCGCAGGGCGACCTCGTCTCGTTGCTTGACTCGCCTAATCTGATGCTCTGTCATCGAAGCGGCCCAGCGCACCTGATTTCGGCGAATCACGTAGTGAGATCTACACGGGTAGTCCCAGTTGCCCACCGATGGCCAAAGTGAGACAAAGTCGCCGTCGCGACTCAACTGCCACTCTGCCGGGGATAGGGGCAGGACAACCTCGTCTCCACATCCACAACAACACTTGTGGGAGCAGGTCCGAAACCGCTCGCTGATGTACAGCACGCCGTCGTCTAACTGGTCAGGGATGAACTCAACGAACTGTGGCTTTAGGTGCGTCTGTCTCATCCAGTCGCTCCCGCGCATTCGATCGCTGATACCGCGGTATCACCACGAACGGTAGGCTCGGGGCCAAGGCTGCGAGCTGCGAGTTCGCCACGAGTCAGCGACTGTGTCGCAACCGTATATGTGGCCTGGTGCGACCTCGCACGATCCTCGTAGAAGCCGAACAGCTGCTTCCATTTGATTACCGCAAGCTGGGCGTTCAGCGCGTTCAGATCCGCCACTTGGATGTTCTGGCGGTAGAGCGCGTCCGACTCGTCGTTGTCCATCGGGATGGAGCCGGCGATGTGGTCGTTCTTGAATGGCGTAATGGTCGTGACTCGGCAGGTTCCGTCAAGCTGCTGCGTCTCGGCGTCCATCGCAACGTCCATGCCAACGTCAACAAAAGGGATGCCTTGCGCGGTCAGGTAGCCGCAGATGGTCTTGCGCGCCAGCCCCTTGTCGACGCACACGAAGACGAAGTCGAAGCCCGCAAGCTCGGACACGTTTGCCTCATCCAGGAAGTACGGATGGGGCACTAAGCCTGTTCGCATTGGACTGTAGCGCTCGATGAAGTAGTCAACCTTCTTCATGTGCCGACGCAACTCTTCCGTTGTCGCAGCACCCGGTGCGCGAAAGGCGTTGTGCTGCTTGAAGTCATCCCCGTCGAACGGATGAATCTCCCACACTGGAGTCTTCGTTACTTGGTCGAAAACGTAACTGCCGGTACCACCGAGACCCACGATTGCGACCTTACGCAGCTTGAGCCTGGCCGATGTGGCCACGATTTCGGCGCGCACGCTGGCCGTGTCTGCGTATCGGAAAACCGAGTCCGGTTCCGAGGGGGGGATGACGCGGCGCGTGCGCGCGTCAACGTTCGCGTCGAGTACCTTGGCCTGGCTCTGAATGAGGGTCACATAGTGCGTGACCTTCTCAAAATGGTCCGGATAACCGGTCTGGTTGTACTCCTCCGGCTTGTTCGAAAAGCGATGTTGAGAGTTGCAACCTTCGAACACCGTGAACGGCGACGGCTGCGCGTTGGCAACGAGTTCCGCCACCATCAGCGTACCGTCGCTGCGGCACGGAAATGAGCCTGTCCACCAAACCTGGTGGTCGTCACCGGCAGCCGTGGGAGGCAGGATGGTGCCGGCATCCTCCACGTACTTGCAGACAACCGACGCGCGCTCGACCGTGCCATTTGCGGCGACGTAGGGGACGGAGTGCACCAGCAAATGCTGCTGGCGCACTTCGACCTCATAGCCCTGCTCCAGAAGGGCGGCGAGTCCTGAATCAGGAGCGATTGGTCTTGCGGACACGGAATTCCATCCCATTGTGGACGACAGTGGACTGCCCCGGGGCGAGCGTGCCATCGTGGCCGTGGAGGTTGGCGAAGGCCACCGTGTACAGGATGTCGAAGGGCCCCTCGGGGAACGCCAAGCGAACGACATCCTCGTAGCTAATCTGCTCGTCGTGGTACTTGCGCGGCTTGCCGTTGACGAAGATCTCGTACTGGACCGGGTGCGGCTTTGGTGCGGTGATGAATCGCTCGATGCCCGGCGCATCGAGGTTCACGCGTTCGTCCGGCTCGATCAGTTGGTCCTTTCCGCCCCTGACCTCAAGAAACACAGCTTCTTCTGGTGAAGTGTTGGCAAGGCCGTACAGGACACTGCCAAGCATTTCGGAATGGCCCCACGCCAACTGACGATCGTTCAGCGAAAACTTGAAATCCCGGTCGGATTTGAACGCGATGAAGCTCTCAGCGCCTTTGCTGCGCAGATCAAAGACCTCGTCGAGGCGAACATCCTCAAAGTCGCCAGTATTCAGGTAGGCGTACAGAATGTAGTCCTCGCGGTGGTCTAGACCCGCGCCGGCAAGGATTTGCCGACCTGTGGGCACCGGATCCAGCATGTCGATATCGCGAAAAGTTAGCCCTTCCAGGCCGAAGCTGATGCGGTAGGCGCCCGACTCTCGCGAGTCGTGTCCTCGAGCGACGGCTTCATCATGCAGTTGCTGATTGCTGCTCATTTTGAAACTCCTTTAGTCTGATTAAATTATCCTGTTTAACGCCACTTGGAGTGAGGCGCCCGACGGACTGAGTTCAGTGTAGAGGATGTTTCTGGTTAAAGCAATGGGTTTAAGCAGATTCTCTGATGGCAGTGTAGTGGTACTCGATACCGCCGGTGTCTGCTATGTCTTCTGTTCGGAGTATGAAGCCTTGCTGCACAAGATTCTTCAGACGGGTACTAGCATTGGGCACGGATAAGCCAAGATCGCCGGCTGCTTGGGACGCCAACACGGACTTCTTCGACAGCACGTATTCGACGAGCTCTCGAGTGGAGGCGTTTAATTCGGGGCCGATGATCTCGAAAGCCTCTTTATCCCAGATCACCAAGGGCTGCTCTTTGGCACGCGCAGCATAGCTCCAGTTGTCGATCAGGTCCCGATTGACCAAATCAGCGAGATAGAAGCCCTTTTCCCCTCTGAGTTGCTTTGCTACAGAGATAACACTCTCACGAGGGAACGAGGCATCAGTCGCTTCAATTCCGTTGAGCGAGATGCCGAACACCACTGTGCCAGGGTTTTGGTCGACAAGATCCAAGAGTTTTCGGAAAACCTCTTTGCCCTCAATGTTGCCGAATGGGTGAGGGGTTCTCGTAAGATCTCGTAAGACTATGACTTTGGATTTCCGGTTCATTTCGTTAATTTAAGCGGGCGGCGCTGATTGGTCAAGGACGAAGTCGAAGCAGATGTGTGTCCCCGCTATGCGAGCCAAGTTCGTACGGTGAGTGAAGTCTAGCTTGCTGCCCTTGTACTTGGCTGTTAGCGCAAAGGTCTCCTGCCGGACAGAAATGATCGCGTTGTATTTTGTTGCAAACTGTCCGGATCGCTTCAGTCCTAGCCCCCTACCTGATTCATCGACTTGACTGATGCCGCCAGTTGAGAAAACCTCTTTAAGAAGCTCGACCTGTGGCTCCTTGGAGGCGGAAATTTTTCGCGCTACGCTAGGGTAGCGCTGCGCCACAACAGGCATTAACGTTCCAACAATTCCTCGTCCATTGTCAGAAATGACCGTCTGTATGTGCGGAGGAATTCCCTTTGCATAGTATTGCAGGCCTGCAAAGCCAGCCGTTTGAGCTTCTGAGTGCTCTGTGACGTTGCCATATAGTTCGGACAGTACAGTATGGGCTGCTACGTCATAACTATCGCCTACGCACGACACAAAGCTTCTTCTTAAAAGAGTTGGAATATCGTTGTCGGGATCTATATGGTCAATCCTGCGTAGCTCCACCACCCCATCGTTGTTACCTTCGTAGGTAGCGGCTGTCGAGCGCTTGGGTCTTTTGGGTAGGATCTGAACGTGCTCATGCAGAAGGTCGATGAAGCCGATACGGTTCAAGTAGCTCAGGGTCGACTTGGATGCAGAGAAATCCAGCGAGACCGACTTCCCGCTGCTTACCAGTTGATTACATATGGCAAGCAGTCGTGCAAGGGCTTCAAGCAACGGCTTGCAGCCCTCGCCAATCACAAATGTCACACAGCATGCTGTTGAATCCAGTGGCGAGCCCGATACCAGTAAAGCGTCCTCGAACAAATCGGCATTAAGCCAGCGCAGGCTGCCGAGGTTTACGCGTAACTCGCTTAGTGACCATGCGAACGCTTCGTCTCGGACAAAGAGATTTTTGTTGGCGTACAGGACCTGGTTCACTTCGGTTTTATCTAGTCGAAGCTGATCGGCTATAGCCTTGGCTTTCAGACCAGGCTGCCGTTCTAGAATGGCTTTTATCTTTTCGCGCATTTGACGCATTAGCTTGATGAGTCTCCGCCTTGAGACCCCCAGACACTAGCATTCAAATGCTTTTAGTGCCTTGAAAAGAGACTTGACGGTAAATTTCATGCATTTTACATTGATTTAAACGAGAGCGATAAATCGTCCCTGATCTTGTAGATACGGCACAGTCAGCTTTGAGCACTTCTACTGCCGTTCACAAAGGAGAGGCTAAACGGCTGCAATGGCCGATGAGTTCGCGTAGGTAGTCCGTCCTGTTTCGGAGCGGAGCTGTCGCCTGAATGACAATTGTCGAGAGTTGATGGCAGTCCGGTTGTGGCCGAAAGTACGCTCACAGCACTAAACCGAAAGCCGCCATACACAGCGCAGGATAACAATCAGGCTCCGATTGAAAAAGGAAGGAGTCAGACATGGAACCTGACGCTTGGTCCGCGTAGCCGATTCTTCACAAAGCAGTAACACGACAGTAACCGTCGGCGATTAATGTCGCCCTTCCGATTTTATTTGCTTTATTACATGCCGTTGTTGATTCGAAACTCGAATCAACAACGGCGGTATGGAAGGGGTGCCCATGATTCATCTGAACGACATATCCGTCCGTTACCGTGACGATCTGGTGGCCCTCCAGCCGACCTCGCTACGTTTCGGTCGCGGTGAGTTTACTGTACTGCTGGGTGCTTCCGGTGCTGGCAAATCCACCCTCCTGCGCTGTCTCAATCTGCTCAACAAGCCAAGCACCGGTCAGATCAATGTGGATGGCATCGGGGCGATTGAGGACAGCGCGGCCTTGCAGACCCATCGTCGCCAGACCGGCATGGTTTTCCAGCAACACCAACTCATCGAGCGCCATACGGCCCTGGCCAACGTGTTGCTCGGGCGCATCGGCTATCACTCAACCTGGCGCAGCCTCTTTCCGCTGCCACGCGCCGAGCGCCAGATAGCGCTGGAATGCCTGAGCCGGGTCGGTCTACTGCACAAGGCACTGGACCGGGTAGACCAACTGAGCGGCGGGCAACAGCAACGAGTAGGCATAGCCCGGGCCCTGGCACAACAACCCCGCCTGATGCTGGCCGACGAACCGATTGCGAGCCTCGATCCCGCGAGTTCGCGCCGGGTTCTTTCCCAACTTAAACAGATTTGCCGCGAAGACGGCATAACTACCGTGGTCAGTCTGCACCAGGTCGAATTCGCCATGGAATACGCCGACCGGGTGATCGGCCTGGCCCAAGGCCGCGTCGTCTTCGATGGAGCCCCCGATGCGCTGACAAACGGTGTGCTTGACATGATTTACGACCAGACGCCGTCTGTGCCTAAGCCACCCAGCGAAAAGACCCTCCCGTTAAACAATCCATCGCTTGAACTAGCCATCATTGAGGACTAACCCATGAAAAAGCTGCTCGCCCTGCTTGGCGCACTCTCCATCGCCATTGGTGCTTATGCCGCGCCCAATCCGGATCCGCAAACGCTCAAGGTAGCCCTGCTGCCGGACGAAAATGCGGGCACCGTCATCAAGAACAACCAGCCCCTGAAGGATTACCTGGAAACCACCCTTGGCAAGAAGGTCGAACTGATCGTCACGACCGACTATTCGTCAATGATCGAAGCCATGCGCTTCGGGCGCATCGATCTGGCCTACTTCGGCCCGCTCTCCTACGTACTGGCTCGCCAGAAAAGCGAGATCGAACCCTTTGTGGCCCTCAAGGCCAAGGGCAGCACGACCTACCAGTCGGTGATCATCGCCAATACAAGCGCCGGGATTACGCGCATCGAGGACATCAAAGGCAGGAACATGGCATTCGGCGACAAGGCATCGACGTCGAGCCACCTTATTCCGAAATCCGTCCTTGCTGAAAAATCGCTGGATGCCGGCCGGGACTATCTGGAACATTTCGTCGGCTCGCATGACGCCGTAGCCATGGCGGTCCAGAACGGACATGCCCAGGCCGGTGGCTTGAGCCGCCCGATCTTCGAGTCCTTGGTCGAGCGCAAAATCATCGATCCGGCCAAGGTGTCGGTTCTCGAATATTCCAAGCCCTTTCCCCAGTACCCCTGGACGATGCGCTCCAACTTGAATCCTGAATTGAAGGAGAAGATTCGCGCCGCCTTCCTCAATCTTAAGGATCCTGCTGTTCTCAAGCCCTTTAAGGCGGAAGGTTTTGACGTGATTACCGACAAGCATTACGACGTCGTCCGCAACCTGGGGCCCCTCCTCAAGATTGATCTCGCCAAGTTCCAGTAAGCATGAATACTCGTAGCCTCGATCACAATGTGATCATTGATCAACAGCAGCGCGCCTGGAACAGCGGCGCGCTGCGACTGGTGACGATTCTTCTTGTCATCGGCCTATGCATCCACTATGTCGGACTGTTCGACGGGGAGCGCCTAGCTGACGGAGGCCCTGCCATCCTCCTTTTACTCAGTGAAATGTTCCCGCCGGACTTTCAGAACGCCCGCAGTTGGCTCAAACCGCTGATCGATACGCTGGCCATGAGCGTGGCCGGTACCGCCCTGGCGGTCGTGCTATCTATTCCCCTGGCCTTCCTCGCGGCCCGCAACACCACGCCGCATGCGGTGATCTATCAGGTAGCCCGAGCCACCCTGAATGCGCTGCGCTCGATTCCCGAAATGATCCTGGGCATCATTTTCGTTGCCGCGGTCGGCTTTGGCGCGCTGCCTGGCGTGCTGGCTTTGGGCTTGCACTCTGTGGGCATGATCGGCAAGTTCTTTGCCGAAGCCATCGAGCATGCCGACGAAGCTCCCATTGAGGCAGCGCGCGCCGCTGGCGCCACGCCTATCCAGGTTCTCCTTCACGGTGTTGTCCCGCAAGTGCTGCCGCAAATGGCGGACATCTCGATCTATCGCTGGGAATACAACTTCCGTGCCTCAACGGTTATGGGCATGGTGGGTGCAGGCGGCATTGGCTTCGAGCTCATGGGTTCCCTGCGCATCATGCAGTATCAGGAGGTCTCGGCCATCCTGCTCGTCATCCTGCTTATGGTTACGTTGGTTGATACCTTAAGCAGCACGCTCAGAAAACGCTTCAAATGAATAGAGGAAACATGAAACCTAAAGTCGTCCTTACCAGTTGGGTGCATCCGGAAGTCATCAACCGGCTGGCCGAACATTGCGATGTAGTACCCAATACGACGCGCGAGCGCCTCTCCCGGGAGGAAATCCTGAGTCGCGCCAAGGATGCGGAGGCCATCATGACCTTCATGACCGACAGCGTGGACGATGAGTTCCTGGCTGCCTGTCCCCGCCTACAAGTCGTCGGCTGCGCCTTGAAAGGCTATGACAACTACGATGTAAATGCCTGTACCCAGCGAGGTATATGGATCACCAACGTACCCGATCTGCTGACCATTCCGACAGCGGAACTGACGATCGGCATGTTGATCGGACTTACTAGCAGCCTGTCGGTCTTGAACCGGCCAGGTCGATAAAATGGGGCCTGAAAGGCCGAATTTCGCTGATTTTTGTCGTAAGACGCACGATTTTCCCTTGTTTTTGCTACTGCGGACGCAATACGGCCATGCGCTTCAAATTCCAGGCGAGGCAAACCAGTGTCCATTCACCGGTGACTTTCTTCAGGCCGCGCAGGGAGAACTGACGAAAGCCCAGCACGGACTTGATGATGCCGAACACGGGCTCGACGGTTTGCTTGCGCAACGCGTAGAGGGCTCGGCCCGCCTTCGTTTTCAGCTTGTGCGCCATGGCCTGGGCGGGCGTGGCATCAGCTGGCAAGGCAGCCGGCTCGGTAAAGCGTTCCGTCGGCGCCGGATGATGCTCATCCCGCTTCACCGCAATGAACGGCTCAATACTGCTCTCTTCGCAGGCACTGACATTCTTGGCGCTGTAAAAACCCGTATCCGCCACCAGTGCCTGCGGCCGACCCAGTGAGGCCGGCAGCGCTGCCAGTTGCTCAAGCATCGGCACCACCTGTTCCTTGTCATTGCAGGCTTGCGTCACGTTTAGTGAGACAACCAGCATCGTGCCCGTATCAACCGCTGCCTGCGCGTTATACGCTTGCTCAAAGCCGCCGCCGGCAACCGGCATGATGCGCGATTGTTCATCCGTCAAATTGAGCTGGTCTTGCGCCTTCGGCCCGGCAACCGGCGGTTTCGGCGGCTTGCCACCGGGTTTCTTGCCGCTTTCCTTAGCCTTGGCTTCTCGACGCGCCAACTTGCCTTCGTACTCGGCTTGCTCTTTCTCAAAGCGGGCTTTCGCACGTTCTTCGATCTTGGCCTTGGCGGCTGCCATAGCCCCCAGTCGGGCCTGGCGTCGAGCAATTTCCTCCGGCAGATTCATGCCATCCGGCACGGCGGATTGGTCGGCCTGTTCGGCCGTCGCCAGCAAGGACTCAACTTCTGCCTTGAGCTGGATTTCCAGTTGCTCGATATGCCCGTGTGACAAAGCGCTGTGGCGCGAGGCGTTCGCCTTGATCTTGGTACCGTCCAGACTGATCGTGCCCAGCTTCAGGAGCTTCATTTCCCGCGCCATCTCCAGTACTTGCACGAACAGGCCAGCCAACTCGTCGAGAAAGCGCCGACGAAAGCTCGCCAGGGTGTCGTGGTCAGGGTGGGTGCCAGCCGCAATGAAGCGAAACGCCACCGAGTCGTAGGTCGCCCGCTCTATCTTTCGGCTTGAGAAGACGCCGTTGGCGTAGCCATACACCAGCAATGCCAATAATACCGAGGGGTGATACGCCGCGCTGCCACGACCCGCGTAGGCTTTCTCCAGGGCACTGACGTCGAGTCCATCAATCACCTCAACAATAAACCGGGCAAGGTGGTCTTCCGGCAGCCATTCATCGACCGAGGGCGGGAGCAGATAACCGGTCTGGCGGTCTACAGGATGGAAGCGGCTCATTTCTCAGGATCAGTTCGGTGGGCAAGTGCGCATTATCCCATTCGCGCTGCGTTAGTCCGACAGGCTGCTAGGAAGATTCTTCAGGGCGATAAACTGGTCCGCAGCGGTTCCTTCGACGGATGGCGACCTGTGCTTTACGGCGCCGGCCTGACAGGCCGAACCTTAGGCATCATCGGCATGGGTGCTGTGGGACAGGCCATCGTCGCCCGTTTGCAAGGCTATGAACTAAAGCTGTTGTATGCCGACCCCCGACCTTTGCCCCCCGAGATAGAGGCTCGCCTTGGCCTGCGCCGCGTCGCAGTGGATCAATTGCTGGCGGAAAGCGACTATGTCGTTCCGATGCTTCCGATCAGCGAGGATACGCTTCACCTGATCGATGCCGATGCGATCACAACCATGAAAGCAGGGGCGTTCCTCGTCAACGCCTGTCGTGGCTCCGTCGTCGATGAGGAGGCGGTGGCTGATGCGCTTGCCGCCGGCAAGCTCGCCGGTTATGCCGCGGATGTCTTCGAACTCGAAGAGTGGGCCCGGTCGGATCGACCGACGAATATATCCGCGCGTCTGCTGGCGGATTCTGAGCGAACGCTGTTCACACCTCATATCGGCTCTGCCGTGGACTCGGTTCGATTGGCGATTGAAATGGAGGCAACGACCAACATCCTGCAGGTGCTGGCTGGACAAGAACCGCAAGGTGCACTCAATCGCCCTGTCACAAAGGTCGCAGCCTGAACACACTCAACCTCGACCAGGTTGCGAGTTTTCTCGCTATCGCCCGACTGGAAAGCTTTCGTGCAGCGGCCCGAGAACTGGGGATTTCCCAGGGGGCCATCTCACAGCAATTACAAAAGCTGGAGAACCTTCTGGGCGCCCGTCTTGTTGAGCGGGACCCCAAGGGCTGTCGACTGACGGTGGAGGGGCGGAAGTTCGAAAGTCATGCGCGAAATCTCCATAGGCTCGCCACCAGTGCGCTCAACACATTCCGCGAGCGTCGCCTTGTGATCGGCGCCAGCAGCAATATTGGCATCTATCTGCTTCACCCTTATCTCAAGGCCTATGGCGACCAAAGCGAGGCAAGCATAGACATCCAAATTGGCCGAAATCCGGTGGTTGCCGAGCAACTCGCCAAAGGCGAGATTGATGTCGCCCTCATGGAATGGTGGGACGAGCGACCAGGCTATGTCTCCCGCATCTGGCGAACAGAGGAAATGGTTGTCATCGTTGCGCCGGACCACCCCTGGGCAAGATTGCCCTATTTGAGTTGCAGACAATTAAGGGAGATGCCGATGCTTGGCGGCGAACCAGGTACAGGTACTGGACGGCTCCTAGCGGAGTATCTGGGTATCGAATTGGAAGAGCTGTCAATCGGCGCACGCCTGGGTTCAACCGATGCCGTCAAGCAATGGGTGAAAGCGGGGATGGGCGTGTCGTTGGCACTTGCCGGAACTGTCGATGATGAGACAAGATCAGGGAAGCTAGTCGCCATCCCGCTGGAAGGAAACCCGCCACCACGCAAGGCCCTTCAGGTGGTTTGGCGGGATTCGCTCAGCGATGAGCATGCGGCTTGTCGATTCGGGACTTGGCTGGTTGAATCAGCAGCGTTATCGCATCAAAAAAATGTCCAGGTTCAACCAGCGTGCTGGCCATTGGGTGTGTAGCGAGATTCGACAAGCAGCCGCTCAGATTCGTCAGCCGAGAATTTTCTGTTGGACGTACTTGAATGGCGGCAATGGAGGTTGTAGCCGCCGCTAAATCTGCTCGCAACCAATGACCGTTAAGGCCGACCAACTGTCTGTTGCTACTGGCATGGGGCTGGATCTCGGCCAGTGCCGCCGTTGGCCCAGCTTTAGATTAATGGTCGGTGTCGCGCAGATTGTCGCCGTTAAGGCGGCAACCTGTCTGAATGGCCTCTTCCTTCACTACGCTGGCCGCGTGCGTCTCCAGCCTCAATGAGGAAGGTCCGCCTCTTCGCCTAAGTGCTCTACCAGCCCCTAAGGGGAAAATCTCTATAAGATCTCCATATGACTGACTATCTCGCCCTCGCCATAATTGCCGTATTGAGCATCAGCGGTGGACTGTTTGTGCTTCGAGCATCCCGTCAGCGCCAGAGACACTCATAAATGCAAACGCTATGCCCACCTAACCAAGAGGCATTTTTCTGAAGCAACGATCAATCCTCAGACTCATAGACTCGGATGAGAGGTTTGGGCAACTCTTAGTCGCCCCCCCCATGCACACAGAATTTAGCCAAGCGTATGATTCCATGAGGATTATCCTTTATTCTGAAATTTTGGTGATAAAAGGATAATTTCCGAATAATCAATTGGTTAGTATTTTTTAGATTGTTCGAACGATTGCAGGAAGGATTATCTACAGAGTCCCGAATTCTCGAAACAGCGGATATCGAGCGCTTTTCTCGTGCTGACACACGACCGGTCTTGGATTCATTTCGGACGAATGCGGCTTCGGTTCCCAATGTCCGTTTAGGTCGCCAAGACGCACTATCCAATTTTCGAATGGGAGAAGAGATACCTAACCTTTCGTTCTAGGCAATTCCTCAATACAGACTATCTACTTTCGGCTGGTTGTCGCAGCCATCGCAGCAACTCACTCGCTTCTTCATCAGAGCCATATGCCAAGTGCAGCAAATACTGCAATTGGGGGGCCATTTCACGGCCTCTCTCGTATCTGGATCCGCCTGACTGAGTGATGCCGATTTTCGACCAAAACTCGGCCTGGGTTAGAAACAGGTGTCGTCGAAGATCGTAAGCTTGGCGCCCAGTAATGCAGAGCAACAAAGGTGTTGGCATGGCTACCTTATCTCCACGAAATTATCTCCCTGTATACAATATGCCATCCGCGTTTATGCAACAACATTTCGTGAATTCCGCCTGGGCACCGAAATCTCAAAAATAAACAGAGGAAGTTCTCATGGATCGTGCTCTTCCAAGGCTTCCCATAGTGCCGAAAGTCCAATGATTCTAAGATATTCACCATTTCTGGATTAGCAGAAACTTCTGTTGAAGCCATACACGCTTGAGCATTGCGGTCGCGACCTTGCTAGGGAAGCTCTGATCAATTCAGAGCCGGTAAAATACTAAAGCCATAAAGCATCGTACTCCCATGAAGCAAGCCACCTTCGCCTCCCTGGCCTTCCAGCAAAAGAAGAAACAGACCCGCCGGGAACGCTTCCTCACCGAGATGGAGGCGGTCGTGCCCTGGGCCGCCTTGCTGGCAGCGATCGAACCGCATTACCCGAAGGCGGGTCGGCGAGGTCGCCCGCCGAGGCCACTGGCGACGATGCTGCGCATCTACTTCATGCAGCAGTGGTACGCGTTGTCGGACCCGGCGATGGAGGACGCGCTGTACGAGATCGAGTCGATGCGCCGCTTTGCCGGGCTGGAACTCTCCGACGACGCGATGCCCGACGAAACGACGATTCTCAAGTTCCGTCACCTGCTCGAGAAGCACGGCCTGACGGCCCAGATGATGAACATCATCAACGACACGCTCGCGGATCGCGGCCTGCTTCTGAAGGGCGGCACGATGGTCGACGCGACGATCATCCATGCTCCTCCGTCGACGAAGAACGAGCAAAAACAGCGCGATCCGGAAATGCACCAGACGAAGAAGGGCAACCAGTGGTTCTTCGGAATGAAGATCCACGTGGGCGCAGACGTCAATTCCGGGCTGGCGCATACCGTCTCGGTGACGCCGGCGAACGCTTCCGATATCAGTCAGTTGCCGCACCTGCTGCGCGAGGACGACCGCGCGGTGTTCGGCGACAAGGGCTATGTCAACAATGACCTGAAGCGTCACGCACGGAAGGCCGGTGTGTTCTGGGGCGTCTCGCTCAAGGCCAGCAAACAGCGCCCGCTGAGCGACGCCAACCAGCGCTTCAATCATCGAATGTCCTCGATCCGCGCACGGGTCGAGCATGTGTTTCGGGTGATCAAGCGCCAATTCGGCTACACGAAGGTGCGCTACAAGGGGATCGCCAAGAACGCCGCGCAGGTGTTCTCGCTGATCGGACTGACCAATCTTTACCTGGCAAGGGGAACCCTGATGAATTGACGCGAGCAATCCGCCCGCTGCACCCGCAAACGGGTGATCAAGGCCGAAATGGCCTCGAAATGCGGCAGCAAGGGCGGAAAAGGTGATCATCGAAGTCGGCTCAAAATCGCTGGCTTGGGTGGTTGTGCTCAAAACGTCAATTGATCAGGGGTTCCCTAGGTTCTCTGAGCGGCAGGTCAATTATGGCCTTGAATACATCTTCAACAATTCCTGCTCCGATGCCGTTTTCGCGCTCATGAACGAGTCGGTTCCGGTGCAATTACGGCTTCGTGCCATTGAGGCGATCAAGACGCTTTACCAAGATTGCTTTACGCCAAGATGCGCTCCCGTCTTGGGGCATCTGAATGAGCCAGGGGCCAATCCACTGAATCAAGTTTGCTACATGCTATGGGATGCTTCACCGCTCTCGTATTGGGAAAACAGACCGAACCGGGAGGTCTTTTACGGTGCGGTTGTGGATGTGCTTGAAATGGCTCTGAAGTCGCCCAATCCAGCCCGTGTCGAAAGTGCGCTCATGGCAAGGTGTGTGACTGTCGCTTCCTTGCGTTCCGATGGGCAGTCACGTGCAATGTCACGCCGGACTGGGTTTGTAGGTGCCCGATAACAGCGAAGAGGTTGCGCGCTTGCGGATTGCCACCGGCGCTGAACATCCGCATCAAGCTCTTAGGAGACGCGCCTGTTTCTGCCCCGAGCTTCGCGAAGCCCAAAGTTGCCTTGATATAGTCGCGCAGGATGGCCTTTCCAGTATCAACATCTCCTGCCAACATGCACTCGATACCTTCATTCAGCAGTGCGTCCCCGTACCTTGGATCAGCTTGAATCCGGGCCAGAACCGTCTCTTTGAAATCGCGCGTCAGTGCCATGGCTGCAATCCTCTAGAGTTGGTGACCATGCTTTTGTATTAGTACAATTGGTATCACTTATGTTACCACGCACCGTGCTGATCTCGCGCGCTACGGACTAGTACCAAACTAACTGTGTTAGCCAGCTTTTTGCCTGTCGTTTCGTCTGCTTAAGCGGCTTCCACCCAGTTCCGTAACCGTCGGCTGCCCTCCGCATTGCCGACATTGCTCGAGAGTTGCCCCAACGACGGCAAAGGCCGATATCCTGCCTCATGCCAGCAGCAACAGGCCGGACTTCGGCCGGAGCGGTCATTCACGCGCCTTGGCGCCAACGGCTGGTTGTGGTGAATATCCGCCCCTCAGTGTTGCGAGCAACAGCAACAGCAACAGCGATGCAAAAAATAAGAATTTTCGCATTGGAAGTTAGTCGCGGTTTTCTGATCCGTCCTTCCCATAAATACATTTCTCTTCAAGCAATGCCCGCCAAGCCGCTCTGACGTGAGAGGCCAGCGTCTCATCTTTCAGTCGTTCCGCCGCGAGCTGCTTCAATAGGTCGATGGCGACAAAATTCTCAAGCTCTTGGAGGTTTTTTGGTAAGCGATAACTCTGCCCTTTGTGACTATCGAATGCCCCCTTCAACATGGCTTCGACGAAACGATCCAAAGTTGGGTCCGCTTTCTGAATTGCCTCAAACACAAGTTTGCAGTGTTCTGGTTTTAATCGCGTCAGAACCCACAGAGTAAGGTCAGGCGTGGCCTTGGCAAACAGATCGCCATTCTGAGCCGTGCTTTTTACATTATCGGCAAAGGCTTCCAAGGCTACTTCACGATGCTCTACCGGCACCTTGAGATAATCCAATTGGTCGCAGTCATCGGAAATGAAATTCATGATGGCGATCTTCGATGCCACCGACAAAGCCTGCTCATCGCTCAAAATTCGTTTCGCCAAGTTTACGGCGGGCGATTCATGCAAGCGTTTTTCCAGTTGCCCAATCGCTTGCACTGCAACTCGCTCGGCTTTCATCGAAAAAAGATTGTCGCGATCCCTTGCCCGGCGTATGAATACCTCGCCTTCAACAAGCCGAGCAATGGCTATTGCTAGACTCTCGGCATCAATGGCCACATCACTACCTAGTCCCTCTGCCATATTGCCCAGTTGGGCAACGAAATCAATGCAGTTATCCGGCTGAAGCGACGCGGCAATCTCGGCGCGCTTGGCAGGGGTGAAGAGATACTGCCTTACGCGTACAAGACTGAGATCATCCGGTCGGGTACTAAGGTGCAATGCAATAAGCAAGCGATCTGGGGCTGCCAAATGCCCTTCGCCAAGCTCAATCCGTCCGAAGGTGAATGCATCATCCGCTTTGGCCGTCTGCGGAAATAGCCAGTGCACGACATCCCGAACAGCTTTTGCATGCGGATATCTGTCGATAGCTAGATCACGTTCTGCCGCATGGTGTTCAACTACTTCTTTGACGTCTCGAAACTCCGTTCGAGATCCCGGGCGTCTTCCGACAAACGCCTGCGGCATCCGACTGAGGAGTTCGAAGACAGAGGGTGCCTTGATCATAAGGATTGCCAAACCGAGGATATCAGCCAGATGGATTTCGCCACGCAAGCCCGGCTCGATTGAGCAAACGACGTCGAACAATCGAACAACATCCCGCGGCTGCTCAATCAGCTCGCTCAATCCATGATGGAACAGGGAGCCAAGGCGTTCATCTCCGCTTTTAAAATGTTGCTCAAGAGCCTCTTTTTCTAGCCTTCCCAATGCCTTGTTCATGAGCGCAACACGTTGAGGGAATGACAGTGGGGGCACAGGCAACCTCACCTGTACTACTTTGTCTAGGTAAGTTGCAGCAAAAGGCACACTCAACTTATCCAACGCGGCACTAACGTACTTTTCATCCCAGGCCAGTACATAGCCCACGTTCGGCAAATCTCCTACCGCCTTGATGATGCGAACCATCTCATAGGCTTCGGCTGGGTACAGACGATCGAGGTCGTCGAGCAGAACGACGATTCGCTGAGGAAACTTGCGCAGGGCGTTTTCCAACGCCACCTTCCTCGCTTCAATGTCGGGGGTCTTGTAGTCGAAGACCGCCTCGCTGGCATTACCAACAGACTCCACCACCGATTTGATGATGCTGGCCCACGGCTCTGCACCGGGAATTAGCTTCAGAACGTCGAACGCCTTTGAATAAGTTTTTAGCTCTTTGGCGACTCGCTTTCCCTCTTTTGCGTGATCAGTCAATTTGACGGCTTTGGCAATACTTGCCAAGAACTGTCGCAACAAGGCATCGCGGTCGCCGATTAGCCATGGATTGAAATGAACAACCACCGCCCGTTGGTTTTCGGGCTCTGCATTCAGCAACTCTTCAAGCATTGCCAGCAACGACGTTTTGCCACTTCCCCAAGCCCCCTCAACGGACACTACAAGCCCCGCCTCGGGAGAAATACGACATAAAACACCAGTGACTCGGGCTGCAAATCCTCCCCGATCTAACAGGTCGCCAGCGAGTGCCCCTCCAGGCCGAAGAGGGCGATCCAGACGAAGGTCTGCAATATTTTCTTCTTTTGTCATATTATTAGCCTCATTAGATATTGGTGAGTCTAGCCCAATTCAGCATTGCGGCTAGGGAATGGCTCGATTGTTCGATTTTGTTAGGTCGTAATGCTGTTGTGCTGTTTCATCGCTCCTCTGAACGACAGCTCTCTAACTGCATAGCAGTCCTAATTGGCCAAAAACATCAACGACCGCAAAGGCCGAAGAACAGTCAGTAAAAGAAAAAGCCCACCAAATTTTGGTGGGCTTTTTTTGAGTTGGCTTGTGGTAACGATATCGTTGCACTTTGTACAGGAACGATATCTTTGCAATCACTGCAAAATTATGGTGCCAGTCTCAGTTCGTCTTCACGGTTTGCGATAACGCAGCCGGTGAAGTCTGTCCCATCTGGCCGGGCCAACCGATGACCGCCCATTGGGGGGTCGAAGATCCCGCCGCCGTGGAAGGTTCGACTGAGGCGATGCAGCGCGCCTTTTCGCAGGTTTTCATGCTGTTGCATCGGCGGATTTCGTTGTTTGCGAGCCTGCCGATCGCGAAGCTCGAAGGCATGGCCCTCAAGCGTGAACTCGATCAGATCGGTCACGAGCTGGGGACCGGTGCCTGAAGGCATCTAACGATTCGAGCAGAGGTGTGCTGTGAGTGAAGTAACGAAAAAACTCTCTTTCCTGGACCGGTATCTGACGGTCTGGATCTTCGCGGCCATGGCGCTGGGTGTGGCGCTGGGCTATCTGGTGCCCGGTGTCGAGGATTTCATCAACAGTTTTCAGGTCGGCACGACCAACATTCCCATCGCGATCGGTTTGATCCTGATGATGTACCCACCCTTTGCAAAGGTGCGGTACGAGGAATTGCCGGATGTGTTTCGCGACAAGAAGGTGTTGGGGCTATCACTGATCCAGAACTGGGTGATCGGGCCGATCCTGATGTTTGCGCTGGCAGTGATCTTCCTGCCTGACAAGCCGGAGTACATGGTCGGCCTGATCATGATCGGGCTGGCCCGTTGTATCGCCATGGTCATCGTGTGGAACGAGATTGCCAAAGGATCGACCGAGTATGCCGCGGGGTTGGTCGCCTTCAACTCGATCTTCCAGGTGCTCTTCTACAGCGTCTATGCCTGGCTTTTTGTCACCGTGCTGCCGCCGCTGTTCGGGTTGTCCGGTTCAGTGGTCGATATCTCCATCGGGCAGATCGCCGAAAGCGTACTGATCTATCTGGGCATCCCTTGTATCGCCGGTATCCTGACACGCGTGGTGATGCTGCGGTTCGTTTCGAAGGACTGGTATCACACTTACTTTGTACCGAAGATCGGCCCTATCACGCTGATCGCCCTGCTGTTCACCATCGTGGTCATGTTCAGCCTGAAGGGAAAGCTGATCGTCACGATTCCGATGGACGTGGTGCGCATTGCCATCCCGCTGCTCATCTACTTCGTGATCATGTTCGTCGTCTCCTTCTTCATGAGCCGCAAGGTGGGCGCCAACTACAAGAAGTGCGCGACGCTCTCCTTCACGGCGGCCAGCAACAACTTCGAACTGGCGATTGCGGTGGCGGTGGCGGTCTACGGGATCAACTCGGGGGCTGCGTTTGCCGCGGTCATCGGGCCACTCGTCGAAGTGCCCGTGATGATCGGTCTGGTTAACGTGTCGCTGTGGCTGCAGAAGCGCTACTTCAAGGCTGAAGCGGTCTGATTGAGCAGTAAAAATCGTCCCGGGAAAGACTCCAGGCAGTTGATCCCGGGACCGCCTTTTCAAAGGTATCTCCATGTCCGAAAACCTCTCCACCATGCCTCAGCTGCGGGCCGACCTCTTTCAGGTGCCTGGCCAGGCTGCCTTGCGCCCCGCGCAGGTCTCGACCCATGCACCAAGGTTCCTGCTGCTCTACGGCTCCTTGCGGCAGCGTTCGTTCAGTCGCCTCATGGTTGAGGAGGCGGCGCGGCTGTTGACCGCAATGGGAGGAGACGTCCGGATCTTCAACCCGAGCGGCCTGCCGCTGCCTGACGATGCACCGGAAACCCACCCGAAGGTGGCTGAGCTGCGTGAACTGACGCAGTGGGCCGAAGGCATGGTGTGGTGCTCGCCGGAGCGCCATGGGGCCATGACGGGGATCATGAAGGCGCAGATCGACTGGATTCCCCTCAACTCGGGCGCAGTACGTCCGACTCAGGGTAAGACCTTGGCAGTGATGCAGGTCAGTGGAGGCTCCCAGTCGTTCAACGCGGTTAACCAGATGCGCGTCCTGGGGCGCTGGATGCGGATGTTGACCATTCCCAACCAGTCGTCAGTCGCCAAGGCCTTTCAGGAGTTTGATGATAACGACCGCATGAAGCCGTCTGCTTACTATGACCGGGTGGTGGATGTCATGGAGGAGCTGGTCAAATTCACTCTCTTGACGCGGGATATCACGCCTTATCTCGTAGATCGCTACAGTGAACGCAAGGAGAGCGCCGAGGAGCTGTCCCGGCGCGTGAACCAGAACAAGATTTGAGATCCAGGTTGCCCTGGGCGAATGGCGTGGTGTGTCATCGTGAGGGAAGCCCCGGGATCGTCTTCAATACCGTCGCGGCGGGGTGTGAGTTGGTCGGCACCGTACGCCGGGGCATACCGGAGTGAGGGATGGCTGTTTCCTGCCTGATCACCGCCTGGCGCACGCATGAAGCAGAGCTGCTGAACTTCATGCGCCACCGACTGAATAACCCGTCAGAGGCCGAAGATCTTCTGCACGACCTGTTCCTCAAAGCCTGGGCTCAGGGTGACAATTTCTGTTCAGTTGTGAATGCGCGCGCCTGGCTGTTTGAGGTTGCACGGAACACCCTGATCGACCGTAGCCGTCGCACCCGTAATGAAGTGACTTTGCCCGAGGACATACCCGCAATCGAGCCCGAATTTTTTGCGATAGATGGATTGGCCAACTGTCTGCCCAGGGTACTTTCGGAGCTCTCCGAGGAAGATCGCGAAGCCATCCAGCGCTGTGATCTGGAGGGAATGCCCCAGGCTTTGTTCGCGGAACTGAAAGGCTTATCTCTGCCCGGTGCCAAGTCGCGCATCCAGCGGGCACGTCAGCGTCTGCGGGCACAGATGTCAAAGGCGTGTCAGGTCCGTCTCGATGAAGCTGGCCACGTTTGTTGCTTTGTTCCCCGGCCACCACTTGGCTAAATCACGGGCTCAGGCCTGCATCCTTTTCGACCCTGTTTCGTCTACGTTTAATGAAGGCCCTATGTGAGGTCAGCCAGTTTCCATCCCACACGTTGGAGGCAGCTCATGAGCGTAATCGAAGTTGTCCTGTGTCATCCCGTCCGAACTCCCATTGGCACGTACGGTGGCAGCCTGAAGGCCACGCCAGCAACGGTATTGGGTGCAGCGGTCATCCGCGAAACCCTCCGGAGATCGCAACTTTCTTCGGAAAAGAAGGTGGGGCCATTGCCCACGGCCATCCTATCGGCGCCTCGGGTGCCGTCCTCACCACACGTCTTCTCTGCACTCGCTGCAACGGGATGGATTGAAGAAGGGTATCGTTACCCTGTGTATCGGCGGCGGCCAAGGCATTGCCTTGGCGCTGGAAGTGCTCTGATTTTTCCGGGAAGGTATCGCCAAAGACGCCGGTCGAGCCGAGGCGGTCGATTCCCTTGTTTCTCCATCGATAAGTCATCAAGAGGAGTGAGACATGGACATCATCAAGCAGATTCTGGAGTCCTTCAGCGGCACCCTGCCGAAGGACAGCGAAACGGCTGCCGCGATCAGTCGCGGTGCCGGCCCGGAAGAGATTGCGGCCTGTGCGACGGCAGAGGGCTTGCATGCGCTGGCCGGTGCGCTCTTCGAGGCCTGTGAGGAAGGCGGTGCCGGCAACGCCGCGCTCGACCCTTCCGGTCTGGTGGAGGGGGAACTGGCTGCGCGGCTGAAGGAGTTCCGACAGCAGTTGCCGGCCGGCTGCGAAACCGCCAAGTTGATTGATTCCGGCGCACGCCTGGAGGAAATCTCGGAGGCTGCGCAGAAGGAAGGGCTGACTTCCCTGGCGACGATGCTGTTCGAGGCCGAGCAGGAGCAGGACCGGACTTAGCGACCTCAAGTGGCCATGAGCGCCCGCGAAACTCCCTTGCCGATTGCACCCTCGCGGTTAGCGTGCCCTGTTCCTGCGGGGCCGCCGCTGGGTGTGATCGAGGAGGTTCATGGACCCGTCATCGACATTCTGTGCACCCGGTTGCCAGCACTTCATCAGGCTGTTTATGTGTGCCTCGATGGAGAGCGCTACATCTTTGAAGTGCATCGCCATCTCGACGAGTCGCGGGCGCGGGCCATCGCCTTGCATGGTACGGGGGGGCTGCGCCGGCTGATGCCGGTGTTCGATACCGGCGGGCCGCTCCAGATCCCGGTCACGCCGGCTTGCCTGGGGCGCCTGCTGGATATCTTCGGCCAGCCGCTGGATGGTGGCCCGGCGCTGGACACTACTGAGTTTCGCCCCATAGTTGCACCGCCCATTCCGCTTTCGGAGGCGACCGGCGTTGGAGAGATCCTGCCCACCGGTATCAAAGTCATCGACCTGCTGTGCCCCTTCGTGCGCGGAGGCAAGACCGGTTTGTTCGGTGGTGCCGGGGTGGGCAAGACCGTGCTCATCATGGAGTTCATGCACGCCATCGTGCGTTTGCACCAGGGCGTATCGGTGTTCGCCGGGGTTGGCGAGCGCATCCGCGAGGGGCATGAGCTTTGGCACGACATGCAGGACGCTGGCGTGATGCCGCGCACCCTGATGGTGTTCGGCCAGATGGACGAGTCGCCGGGGGTGCGCTTTCGCATCGGGTTGTCGGCGCTGACCTACGCCGAGTACCTGCGTGACCATGTGGCGAAGGAAGTGCTGTTCCTGATGGATAACGCCTTCCGCTTCGTACAGGCCGGCAGCGAGTTGTCGGGGCTCCTCGGGCGCATGCCGGCCACCGTGGGCTACCAGCCGACGCTACTGTCCGAAGTGGCAGAACTGCAGGAACGTATCTCATCCACCCGGAGCGGCAACATCACGGCAGTCGAGGCGGTCTATGTGCCGGCCGACGACATGACCGACCCGGCGGTGGGGGCGATCCTCGCGCACCTGGACACCAACGTGATTTTGTCGCGTAACCAGGCGGCCAAGGGGATTTACCCGGCGGTCGATCCGCTGGCCTCGGGAAGCCGGATGATGGATCGGGTAACCCTCGGAGATCGCCACTACCGGGTGGCCCAGGCGGTACGGGAGCACCTGGCCCGTTATCGGGAATTGGAAGACATCATCGCCATGCTGGGACTGGAAGCCCTGTCGGAGGCTGATCGGCTCACGGTGCTGCGGGCACGCCTGCTCGAGCGCTATCTCACACAGCCGTTTTTTGTCGTCGCCGAGCACACCGGTATCGACGGTGCCTCGGTCCCGCTGGAAAGAGTATTGACCGACTGCGAGGCGTTTCTGAACGGCCGGTATGACGCGCTGCCGGAATCGCGTTGCTACATGCGCGGCAGCATGGAGGGCGTGGAATGAGCAGCTTCACGCTTGATCTGCAAGGCGCCGTGCGCACCGAACGCCTGGAAGGCGTAACGAGCTTCGTCGGGACGGACACCAGTGGCAGCTTCGGCATCCTGCCCGGCCGCGCCCGTTTCATGACGGTTCTCGAGTATGGACTGTCACGGTTCCGCATCGCGGATGGAAGCTGGCTCTATCTGGCTTGTCCGGGGGCTGTGCTGTCCTTTTCCGACAATCACCTTGAATTGAGCACCCGCCGCTACCTGTGCGATGCCGATTACGAACGCATCTCCGCGGCGCTGGCCGGGCAACTGGCTGAAGAAGAAGACGCGCTCAAGAGCGTCAAGGACAACTTGCAGAAACTGGAACAGGCCTTGTTCCGGCGCTTGCGAAGCCTCGACCGGTGGCCCTCATGAACGATGAAAAATGGCGCCGTGATGTGGCACGGGACAGTGAAAGGCTGAAGGAGGCGGAGCGTGGCCGCCGCTCGCTGCTGGCGCAGACCGTATTCCTGGGCAGCCTCTCGGCTCTGTTTGTAGCGCCCTTGCTGGGCGGCGCCTATCTGGGACGCTGGCTCGATGGCATGGGCGAAGGCTATACGGTGCGCTGGACGGTGAACTGCATCCTGTTGGGTCTCGCTGTTGGCGTCATCAATGTTTACGTGTTCATCCGGAAGCACTGGTAATGGAAGCGGCACACATCGTCTTTCAGTTGGGCTTCCTGCAGATCACCTCAACGGTGATCACGACATGGGGCATCCTGCTTCTATTGGGTGTGGGCTCGTGGCTGGCGACCCGAAGCTTGTCCGTCGCATCCCCCGGATTGGTGCAAACGGCACTTGAGGGCGCGGTCCAGTCTATCGAGGCCGCCATCGAAGGAGTCCTGCCAGGTCGCTCCGCACTCTTGTTGCCATTTGTCGGCACCCTGTGGATCTTCGTGGCCGTTGCCAACCTGACTGGACTCGTCCCCGAACTGCATGCGCCCACCGGTGACCTGTCGACCACGGCGGCGCTGGCATTCCTGGTGTTCCTGTCGGTGCACTGGTTCGGCATCTGCAGCAGTTCCCTCAAAACCTATCTGCACCACTACCTGACGCCCAGCCCGGTCCTCCTGCCGTTCCATCTGCTGGGGGAGCTGTCCCGCACGTTGGCGCTGGCCGTGCGTCTTTTCGGCAACATCATGAGCCTGGAGATGGCGGCACTCCTGGTGTTGCTGGTGGCCGGCCTGCTGGTGCCGGTGCCGATCCTCATGCTCCACATCATCGAAGCCCTGGTTCAGGCCTACATCTTCGGCACCCTGGCGCTGATCTACATCGCCGGGGGCATGCAATCCCAGGAAGCGTCACACGCTTCCGATACAAGGTCCTCTAACGCTCCGGACAAGAAAGGAAGCTCGACATGAGCGACATGCACTGGTTTGTACTGATTTCTACCGTTGCGGCAGCGGTGGCCATTGCCGTGGGTATCATTTTTCCGGCCATTGCCATGGGACGCGCGATCACCCAGGCGCTGGAGTCACTGGCACGCCAGCCGGAGGCGGAAAAGTCCATCACCCGGACCCTGTTCATCGGTCTGGCGATGATCGAGTCTCTGGCCATCTACGTTCTGGTGATTGTCCTCATCATCCTGTTCCGCAATCCGCTGCTCGAATACCTCTTGAAGTAGGAGGCGCTCATGGGCCTCGACTGGACTACCTTTCTGCTGGAAATCGTCAATTTCCTGGCGCTCCTGTGGATACTGAAACGCTTTCTCTACCAGCCGGTGCTGGCAACCCTGGCCGAGCGGCGGGCGGGCATCGCGCGGACGCTCGGGGAAGCCAGTGACAAGGAAGCCCGTGCGACGACACTGCAAAGTCAGTTTGAAAGCCGTCTGGCCGACTGGGAACAGGAAAAGGCCGCTGCCCGCAGCGCTTTCGATGCAGAGATGGCTGCCGAGCGCGTGCGGCAACTCGATCTGCTAAGCCACGATCTGGCCGCCGAGCGCGATCGAGGGGCTGCCGTGGAAGCGCATGCCCGGGAAACCCTGAGGCGCGAACTGGCGGCCCAGGCCGACAAAGAGGCCCGGCAGTTCGCCAGTGCCTTGCTCACACGGCTTGCCTGCCCGGAGCTGGAGGCAAGGCTGGTGGATGTCTTTATTGAAGAACTGGCTGGTTTGCCCGATGCGCGTCTGGCGACCTTGAAGGCAGCCCATAACGGACATGGGCCGGCTGTCGTTACCAGTGCCTATCCGCTTTCCGACGCGCAGCGGGAGCGCATCGCCAGCACCATTGGGGCTCGCCTCGAACTTCCCGGGCGCGTCGAGTTCGGGCTTGACGCCTCCTTGCTTGCCGGGCTTCGGGTATCCCTGGGTGCATGGCAGCTGGACTGCAGTCTGGCGGGTGAGTTGGGCGTCTTTGCGGAGGCTCCGTCTTTTGCCAACTGAGTTTTTGCCGGATGTGCCACCCATAGAAAGTGCTGACCCAAAGTCAGTTCGGTGGCTGGACGACTACCGGCCGCAACTGCGCATCAGTGAAGTCGGCAAATTAGCTGCCATCGGCGACGGCATTGCCTGGGTCGAAGGCTTGCCCTCGGCAGCCATGGATGAAATCCTGCGCTTCGGGGACGGCAGCGAGGCCTTGGTCTTCCATCTGGGAAGCAAGCGCATTGGTGCGATTCTACTCAGCCAGAAGGAAGGACTCTTCGCCGGGCTGTCGGCGCATTTGACCGGGCGGCGCCTGGATATCGGCGTCGGCGACGGGTTTCTCGGCCGGGTTGTTGATCCGCTGGGGCGTCCCCTCGATGGAGCGCCCGCTCCGATGTCCATTCGTCGGCGGCGTCTTGAAGCCGCTTCACCGCCCATCACTGCGCGGGATTTCGTCGAGCGCCCCTTGCTCAGCGGCAACAAGATGGTGGACACCATGATCCCCATCGGCAAAGGCCAGCGCCAACTCATCATCGGTGATGCGGGAACCGGCAAGAGCTCGCTCGCCGTCGACACGATCATTGCCCAGAAGAACCGCAATGTCCTGTGCGTCTATGTGCTGATCAGCCAGAAACGCTCCGCGGTTGTTGCCACCATCGAGACCTTGCGTCAGGCCGGGGTGCTCGACATCACGTGCATCGTGGTTGCCGAGGCCACGACCACGCCCGGACTCAAGTTCCTCGCACCCTTTGCGGGCTGCGCCTTGGCTGAGGAGTGGATGGGCGCCGGGCGGGATGTGCTGGTGGTCTATGACGACCTCACCACCCATGCGCGGGCATACCGGGAGCTTTCGCTGTTGCTGCGCCGGCCACCGGGACGGGAGGCCTATCCGGGCGATATTTTCTATCTCCATTCACGCCTGCTGGAGCGCTCCACCTGCCTGTCGGCCCGCTATGGCGGTGGCAGCATGACGGCCCTGCCCATCGTTGAGACCGAGCAGGGTGAGATATCCGCGTACATCCCGACGAACCTGATTTCCATCACCGACGGTCAGATTTATCTCGACCCGGCCCTCTACGCCCGCGGCTTTCTGCCAGCCATCGACATCACTCGGTCGGTGTCGCGGATTGGTGGCAAGGCCCAGGTACCAGCCATCAAGGCTGAAGCGGGTCGGATGAAACTCGATTTCCTGCAGTTTCTCGAACTCGAAGTATTTACCCGCTTCGGTTCGCGCCTCGAAGCGAGCGTCGAAGCCAAGATCAAGCGCGGTCGGCTGCTCCGGGAATTTCTCAAGCAGGACCGCCTGGCGCCCCTCTCGCCAGAGCAGCAGATGGCCTGGCTGGTGGCCTACAACGAGGGCTTCCTTGACCATCTGGTGGGCACTGCGCTGCAGTCCAGCCTGGCCGAGCTGCTGCGATGGGCGCTTGCGGGTGGCCCCGGGCTTGCCGCGCCGCGTGAGGACTGGCGCGACGCGGTGAGCGGGCTGTTGCGGGAGAAGGGCCATGAGCCGCCGGCGTGAGATTGCCACGCGGCTTGAGGCGCTTTCCGACATCGCCGGCATCATGTCGGCGATGAAAGGGCTGGCGTTGATGGAAACCCGCATTCTCGCCGAATTCATCGCCAGTCAGCGGCGCATGGTGGCTGGTATCGAGAAGGCGGCCGCAGACTTCCTCGCCTGGCATCCGCAGCTGGTTACGAAGCCGGTCGAGGGGCATGAGTTGTGCGTGCTGGTCGGATCAGAACAAGGCTTCTGCGGAGACTTCAACGAAGCCTTGCTGGCTCACCTGGAATGCGTGTGCAAGACGCAAGCTGCCCCCGTCCGTTGGGTGCTGGTCGGGCGACGGGTAGAGGGCCGGGTCGGTGAGCGGGCCTGTGTTGAACTGGCGCTACCGGGTGCCATCGTCGCCGACGAGGTACCCGCGGTTCTGCTGCGACTGACGCGTGAGCTGGGTCGCCTGCTGGATCTGCCCGAACTGGCTGGCTACGGACTTTCCGCGCTCTACCATTGCGATGCCACCGGCGAAGTGCGCATGCGGCGCCTGCTGCCCCTGCGTGACTTGCCGCAGCCCGGCGTGCAGTCGCACGCCCCGGAGTTGAATCTCCCACCCGCAGATTTTTTGCGCGGGCTGACCGGGCACTATCTCCATGCAGCCCTCAACGAAGTGCTTTACAGCTCCCTCATGGCCGAGAACCGTCAGCGCCAGACGCACATGGACCGCGCGCTGCAGCGCCTCGATGAAGACAGTGCCCGCCTCAAACTCACCTACAACACCCAGCGCCAGGAGGAAATCACCGAGGAAATCGAGGTAATCCTGCTTTCGGCCGACATGCAGAAAGAAGCGGATTACGGAGGGTGAGCTGCGTCCTTTTGCTCGGACGTGCGTCATCAAGGTAAGGACGCACCCGAAAACAACATGAGCGAAAGGTCAGGGTTTCCATGCTTGTCATTGCCGCAGTCGTCACATTCGTACTGACCACGGTGCTTTCCATGGCGGGAGTCGGTGCGGCTTTTGTGTTGATCCCCGTCTTTCTGGCCCTCGGGGTCGAACTGCACTCGGCCATGGCAACCGCCTTGCTGCTCAACGCGATCGCCATGGCCATCGCGTCGGCCACCTTCATTCGCAAGGGTTTGGTCGAGTGGCGCATGGTGGTGCCGATGCTGGTTACTGCCGTCATCGCCTCGCCGCTTGGGGTGCAGCTAGGTCGGGGGCTGGATCGCAGCCTATTGCTCTGGCTGTTCGTCGCTTTTTTACTTTTTGCCAGCTTGATGATGCTGTTTTATAAGCCGAAGCCGCGTGTGATGGGAGGCTCGGTGAAGAGTGGCCTGCTGCTCGGACTGCCCGTGGGAGCCGCGGCGGGTTTTGTTGGTGGCTTGCTGGGAGTCGGCGGCGGCAACATCATCGTCCCTGCGTTGGTCGCGGCTGGGCTGGAGCCAAAGCGGGCCTCGGCCAGTGCTTCATTCGTGGTGATATTTGCCTCCCTGTCGGGTTTTCTGGCCCACATTCAAGTTGCCGATCTCGGGCCGGCGCTACTTGGAGCGACGGCCCTGGCAACAGCAGGTGGCGCGGCTCTCGGTGCCTGGATGGCCACCGAAAAATTACGTGCTGATCAGCTCAAGCGGATCATCGCGCTGGTGTTGCTGGCCGTCGCCATCAAGACTGCCTGGGGATTGCTATGACGGCACATGACCACAACCACGATCACGAAGTCGCGCAGACGCCCGATTCGGCGCGTGACCACGCCCACACCCATTCGGCAGCGGGAAGAACCCTTTTGCTTGCCTTGGTGTTGACGCTCGGCTTCTCGGTTGTCGAACTGCTTGCCGGCTGGCGTTCCGGATCACTGGCCCTGCTGGCCGACGCTGGCCATATGGTTACTGATGGCGCTTCCCTGGGGATTTCGGCTTTGGCTGCTTGGCTGGCCGCTCGGCCGCCCAGCCGGCGGCATACCTATGGGCTTGGGCGGGCTGAACTCCTCGCGGCACTGGTCAATGCGTTGTCCATGCTGGCCGTGGTTTTCGTGATTGCCACCGAGGCCTGGCATCGTCTGCAAAGCCCGGGCCAGATTGATGGCGCAACCGTCAGTGTTGTTGCGGTGCTCGGGCTCGTGATCAACCTTGTTGTGGCCTGGGTACTTTCCCGTGGTGAGCGGAACCTGAATGTTCGGGCCGCATTGCTGCACGTCATGGGCGATGCGTTGGGTTCGGTCGCGGCCATTGTTGCCGGTGCCGTCATCTGGTTCACCAGCTGGACGCCCATTGACCCGTTGCTGTCGATTCTCATCGGGGGCCTGATCCTCGCCTCCAGCGTGCGTCTGTTGCGAGAAGCCTTGCATGCCACCCTGGACGGGGTGCCTTTTGCCATGGATATCGAGCAAGTCGGTCGGGCACTGGCAGGTGTGTCGGGCGTCAGGGAAGTGCATGATCTGCACGTCTGGCCGATCGCTGCTGAACGCCTGGCGCTGTCGGCACATGTGCGGGTGGAAAACCTTACCGCGTGGCCACAGACACTTAAAGCGCTGACGGCGGAGGCTGCCAAGCTCGGCATCGGACATGTCACGTTTCAGCCGGAGGATGTGCCTGTGATACATCCCGTCCAGTTTGTTCCTGCAGGTTGGCAGAAGACACAGCGGTAAATTCCGCTCCTGACCGGTTTATGGAGCAATCGTGCGTGCCGGCAGGCTCGGAGCGTTCAATCATGCCTGGAAGCCGGTGCATCTTTCTGAGGGCTCTTCCGTCTACCTGAGTGTCAGCAGCACTTTTCAAGGAGAGCATCATGACCACCCAGTACATCCCCCCGGAATGGGCCTTTGAATTTCACGGCCACCAGTGTCCATTCATGCCTTTGGGCTACCGAATGGGCCGCCTTGCAATGGAAAAGCTCGGTGTCGAGCGCGAGAAAGACCATGGATTTTTCGTCTTCCCCGAACTCGGTGAAGGCCACCCCCAGACCTGCCTGATGGACGGCATCCAGGTGGCTACCGGCGCCACCTATGGCAAGGTTCTGATGGCCAAGACCTTCTACGGCAAATTGGCCGCAGTTTTCTACCACCCTCAGAAGGGCGCGATCCGTCTCTCCTTGCAGCCCGATTTCATCGATGCAATGGGGGAATTCCAGTTCTTCGCTTATCGGAAGAAGGGAATGGAGCCGTCCCAGATTCCTGTTGAAGCCCAAGAGGAGATCCTGAAGTGGGTTTACGAACAAGCCGATGATGTGCTGTTCAAGGTCGAGGCGAAGCCGGACTTCAAGTACACGCCGGTCAAGGGCTCCTTCAACAAGACGAAGTGCTACGTTTGCGGTGAATACGTTTTTGAGCGCTATGTTCGTACCAAGGATGGACAGCCGGTCTGCATTCCGTGCTCGGGCTACTGAGTTAAGCCATCCCGAATCGTCCGACATGGCTCCAGATGCCGTGCGCGCTACCGGAAAATGCAGCACAAAGACTGCATCCTTTTTCTGGATGGATCGTCTTCCAAGACAAGACCCCGTTTCGGAGATGCACCATGCCTGCCGTTCCCTTAGCTGCCCCTGACCGCAACAAGCTTGGCCGCTGGTTGCTCGGCATTGCCGTTGCCACCGTTGCCTGGCTCCTTGCTTACAGCCAGCTCACCGCTTTTGCCGACGGCGTGGTCGAGACTCTGGGCCTCTCGCGGCAAACTCACTTCGGCGAGGCGGTGCATTTCTTTTTTTACGACACCCCGAAGGTGTTGCTGCTCCTGACCGGGATCGTCTTCGTCATGGGCATCGTCCAGACCTTCTTCTCACCTGAGCGCACCCGCGCGCTGCTGTCGGGCAAGCGGGAGGGAGTCGGCAATGTTCTCGCTGCATCCCTGGGGATCGTGACGCCTTTCTGCTCCTGCTCGGCGGTGCCCTTGTTCATTGGCTTCCTGTCTGCAGGCGTGCCTTTGGGGGTGACCTTCTCCTTTCTGATCTCGGCGCCGATGGTTAATGAGGTTGCCTTGGTGCTGCTGTTCGGGATGTTTGGCTGGAAGATCGCTGCGCTTTACCTCGGGATGGGGCTGCTGGTGGCCATCGTGTCAGGCCTCGTGATAGGCAAGTTGAAGATGGAGCGCTACCTGGAGGACTGGGTGCAGAAGATCCAGGCCGGCAGCACGGCCCATCACGTCGGTGAGCGTATTTCCTGGGTGGAGCGCTTTGAAGCGGGGGGCGCCCACGTCAAGGAAATCGTCGGCAAGGTGTGGCCCTACATTCTGGCGGGCATCGGACTGGGGGCCGCCATCCACGGCTTCGTGCCGGAAGACTTCATGGCGTCCTTCATGGGCAAGGACGTCTGGTGGGCCGTGCCTGCCGCGGTGGTGCTGGGGGTGCCGATGTACACCAACGCGGCTGGCGTCATTCCGATTGTCGAAGCACTGATCGGCAAGGGGGCGGCACTGGGCACCGTGTTGGCTTTCATGATGAGTGTGATTGCATTGTCTGCGCCCGAGATGATCATCCTGCGCAAGGCGCTCAAGCCCCAGCTTATTGCGACTTTTGCCGGCGTGGTGGCCTGCGGAATCCTGATCGTGGGCTACGTCTTCAACCTCGTGCTGTGAGGTTTTCGATCCGTGTCCTGCCTGTCGGACATTTGGCCCTGAAAGTTAAAAACGCTTTATCCCGCTTTGTCATTTTCACGAAAGGAATTTCCATGAAAAGCATCAAGGTTCTCGGCACAGGATGTGCCAACTGCCGCAGCACCGTTGCCTTGGTTGAGGCTGTGGCCAAGGAGAAGGGCATTGAGATTGCCCTCGAAAAGGTCGAAGACCTGCCGGCGATCATGGGCTACGGCGTGATGTCGACGCCGGGCGTGGTGATCGATGGTCAGGTTGTCCATGCAGGGGGTGTTCCGACCAGAAGCAAGGTCGAAGGGTGGTTCTGACCCAAGCCTCAACTATTGTAGCCTCATCCACTTCAATCTCATCGCGGTAAATCGAAGCTTGAGAACTCGGAAGATCTAAGCAATCGAGGCGGTGTGAAGATGACCCGTGCTTTAGTCAGAAAGCTCCCCGAGCGACTGTGGGCTGCATGAACGGGTGATGAGGGTGCATTCGATGTGCTTGCTCTGATAGTAGTGGTCACGCGATCCGGGCCGGTTGAAAGGCTTGACGAACAGGCTGATCGTCAGCGACGAACTCTCCATATCGGCACAAAACCGCAGCTTCTGCGGCTCGGCTCTCCGCGGCAGCTAACGAGGGACGACCGTGTTGCAGGGGGGGCGCCTTGAGACCCAGGTCTTGATAGAAACCAATCGGGTCGTCTGCATCGAGAGCGCTCCCGGCTCTACGACTGCGAAAATGTCGAACTCAGCGCGGCGCTCGGGCTGGTGTACCGCTGTTAGCGGCAGTGCATGAACTTTGCTTGCTATAGGAGAGTACTTTATTATTAGTCGTTGATCCCGATTGCGGGTTCTAGTTCTTGAAAAGAGCACAACTTAATTTTTTTGGTTGCAGTCAACGTCTTATATAAATCAAGTGCTTATGTTTTATTTGGGATACAACTTTATTATTTTTATACA
>NZ_SDKK01000105.1 GCF_008107625.1 Zoogloea oleivorans | reverse complement strand
CAACACCACCGAAGAAACCAACAACCCATCCCTTACCCACCCTGTGCGAACCGACTCGCCCTGCCCCAGTAACGCGCTCCACGCTTGATCGTCGGGCTCATTCTGTAGCGCCTTGCTGGATGCAGATGCGCCGTGTTGGGCATCAGATGATGTTCTATCGACAAGGGATAAGTAGCCGAGGGCGAGATTCTCGTAGTCTTCCCGAAGGGCATTGATTGCCTCGTGCAACTCTATGACTTCGCACGCCAGCGCTTCCTTCAGGCTCAGTACCTGGGCCATCTCAAAATCTGCGGCTCTGACAAACCGGCCATTCACCATGATGACGGTATGCATAGGCCGTACTCGCCCCTGTACGACCTTCCCGGGCAAACCATGATGCGGATAAGCACGCCTGGACTCTGCGCTGGACGTCTCAGACCTGGCACTCAAAAGCGAACGGAAGATAGCTTTTCCTGACATGCCTGAACCATAGCCCAGAAGCGCAAGCTGAGCAAGGTAAGCAAAGAAAGGCAGGCAGGGCAAACTGGAAGGCTTGCCCCGTGGGTCGGACTTTAGTCCGACTCCCCTCGCTGGACCCGTGCTGTCGGACTGAAGTCCGACCCACAAAAACATCGCCTGCCGCCCCTGTGGGTCGGACTTTAGTCCGACGCGGAGGCTGAGCGCGTGATGTTGTCGGACTGAAGTCCGACCCACAAAACCATCGCCGGCCGCCCCTGTGGGTCGGACTTTAGTCCGACTCTACTATCAAGCAGTCAATCCACGCTCGGCTGACCACGCTTCCGCCAGACGAACAACATTGTCCAGTTGCCCGACGGAGATTGCCTCGGAAGGGGTCAAGCCTCCGAGGCCGCCATGCTTCTTGCCCCAGAACACGAACTTTGCAACGGCATCCTCGCCTTTAAGCTTCAAGCACACCGCCTTGACAGCCTCGGCCTCAAGCCTCGTGAAAACGGTGGGGTAGAAGCGGTTCTTGCCAACTTTGATGGAAAACAGCTCGCCTCTCTTGGCGGCATACTCCAGCGCCTGGCGACTACGCCCCCAAGC
>NZ_SDKK01000100.1 GCF_008107625.1 Zoogloea oleivorans | reverse complement strand
CAGACCGTGCTCGACTCCGGTGAGTCGGACAAGAGCTGGGACGCCGGCATCGTCGCCAACCCGGGCTCCATCTCCGGCACGGTTCGCGAAGATCTGGACAACAACGACAGCGGCGACACCCCGATTCCGGGCGTCACCGTTCAGCTGAAGGACAGCACCGGCACCGTGGTGCAAACCACCACCACCGACGCCAACGGCAACTACACGTTCAGCAACGTGCCGGCCGGTACCTACTCGGTGGTTGAAACCAACCAGCCGGGCTACCTGGACGTTTCCGACATCGACGGCGGCAACCCGAACAGCATCGCCGTGACGCTGAACCCGGGCGCGACCAGCACCGGTAACGACTTCGTCGACGAACGTCCCGCCACCCTGGGCGACACCGTCTTCGAAGACAAGAACGCCAACGGCGTGCAGGATGCCGGCGAAGCGGGCATTGCCAACGTCACCGTGCAACTGAAGGATGCCGGCGGCAACGTGGTGCAAAGCGCCACCACCGACGCCAACGGCAACTACAGCTTCAGCGTGACCCCGGGCACCTACTCGGTGGCCGTGGTGAAGCCGGTCGGCTACGAGATCACCGGTCAGGATCTGGGCGGCAACGAAGCGCTTGATTCCGACATCAACGCTGCCGGCCAGACCGCCCCGATCACTCTCGTCTCCGGCGAGAACAACCCGAACGTCGACGCCGGCTTCTACCGGCTTGCCGAGCTGGGCGACAAGGTCTGGTACGACACCAACAAGAACGGCGTGCAGGACGGCGGCGAAGCCGGCGTCACCGGCGTCAAGGTGTCGCTGCTGGATGCCGCCGGCAACGTGGTCACCACCCAGACCACCGACACCAACGGCAACTACCTCTTCACCAACCTCAAGCCGGGCACCTACAGCGTCCAGTTCGACAAGGCCACGCTGCCGACCGGCTACAGCTTCACGACCCGCGACGCGGGTTCTGACGCCGCTGACAGCGACGCCGACAGCGCCACTGGCAAGACCATCCAGACCGTGCTCGACTCCGGTGAGTCGGACAAGAGCTGGGACGCCGGCATCGTCGCCAACCCGGGCTCCATCTCCGGCACGGTTCGCGAAGATCTGGACAACAACGACAGCGGCGACACCCCGATTCCGGGCGTCACCGTTCAGCTGAAGGACAGCACCGGCACCGTGGTGCAAACCACCACCACCGACGCCA
>NZ_SDKK01000101.1 GCF_008107625.1 Zoogloea oleivorans | reverse complement strand
CGTCAAGCCATGACGGCTCAGCAAGGCACGGTGGGCTTCGCTGGCGTACTGACTGCCACGGTCGGAATGCACGATCAGGCCCGCCGGCGGTTGGCGCTGCGTAATGGCCATCTGCAAGGCCGAGCACACCAGTTCGGCAGGCATGTTCGGCGCCATGGCCCAGCCGACAATCTTGCGCGAGTACAGATCCAGCACCGCCGCCAGGTACAGCCAGCCACTGCGCGTGCGGATGTAGGTGATGTCCGAGACCCAGGCTGCATTGGCAGTGGCCGGAGTGAAGTGCCGGTTCAGAACATTGTCGGCAATGGGCAAGCCGTGGCGGCTATCGGTCGTGTGAATGAACTTGCGCCGCCACACCGGACGCAGCCCATTGATACGCATGAGGGTTCGTATTCGGTATCGCCCCACGCGAAGCCCCTGGGCATGCAGGACGGCCCGCAGGCGCCGGCTGCCGTAGCAGCGCCCGGAGGCGGCAAAGGCGGCGCGCAGGTGGGTGCTCGTTGGGCAAACCCTGGCGGGCTCACCCCTGCGTGAGCAGGCGGCGTAGAAGCCCGAACGACTCACGCCCAGCAACCGGCACAGCAATGCGGTGTTGTCGGCCTTCTCTTGCAACTGAGCGATGCACCGGTAGGTCATTTCAGTTCGCGGGCAAAGAAGGCCGACGCTTTTTTCAGCAGGTCATTGTCCTGGCGAAGCTGCCGATTCTCCGCCTCGAGCTGGCGAATGCGTTGCTGTTCGGCCGTCAGTGGCTTGCCGATGCCTGCCTGTCCGCTTTGCTCCGCATCGAGTTGCGCCAGCCAGCGGCGCACCGCGGTCTCTCCCAGACCCATGTCGCGGCACACTTGACCGACGCTCAGGCCTTGGTCCCAGATCATCTGGACGACTTGCAGCTTGAAGCTCGCATCGAACGCCCGGCGTTTCTGTTTCATCAATTTCTCCTCTACGGGTGGATCATCCACCTATCGAGGTGTCCGAGGAAATTAGACCACTACACAGAACCAAATCCAGCATTTAGCAAATAGCAATCAACCCCCTCCCCTCCCTCTAGGGAAGCTCTGATCAATTCAGAGCCGGTAAAATACTAAAGCCATAAAGCATCGTACTCCCATGAAGCAAGCCACCTTCGCCTCCCTGGCCTTCCAGCAAAAGAAGAAACAGACC
>NZ_SDKK01000094.1:1258-1415 GCF_008107625.1 Zoogloea oleivorans | reverse complement strand
TGGCCCTGCACATCGCCCGCCACTATCCGCAAAAGGTAGCCCGGCTGGTTCTCATCGACACGACGCCGCGCTTCGTGCAGGCCGACGACTGGCAGCCAGCCCTGTCCGCCGCAACCCTGGCCGATTTCCGGCACAACTTCGACGCCGACCCGGCCGC
>NZ_SDKK01000094.1:782-1133 GCF_008107625.1 Zoogloea oleivorans | reverse complement strand
CCCGCCATCACCCAGCCAGTGCGCCTGCTCCACGGCGGTGAGGACAAGCTAATGCCTGTCGCCGCTGCCGAATGGCTGGCCGACACGCTGCCGAATGCCCGCCTCAGCGTCTTTGGCGATGCCGGCCACGCCCCCTTCGTCTCGCGTGCGCAGGAATGCGCAGCGCTCATCGAAAGTTTCGCCCTTGACTGACGCGCCCGCCCCCAAGCGCGCCGTACGCGCCGCCTTCGACAAGGCCGCCGGCAGCTACGACGCCGTCGCCTCGGTGCAGCGCGCCGCCTGCGACCAGTTGCTGACACTTGCCAGCGAACAGGGTTTTTCCCCCGAGCGCATCCTCGATGCCGGCTGCGG
>NZ_SDKK01000094.1:0-731 GCF_008107625.1 Zoogloea oleivorans | reverse complement strand
TCCTCGATGCCGGCTGCGGCACCGGCTACGCCCTGGCCGGCCTGCAGCGCACTTTTCCGGGCGCCGAATTACTGGCCCTCGACTTCGCCCCGGCCATGCTGCGCCAGCACCCGCCGGGCCTCGCCCTGCCCCTGTGTGCCGACCTCGAACAATTGCCGATTGCCGACAACAGCCTCGACGCCCTGTGGTCCAGCTACGCGCTGCAGTGGTGCAACCCGCGCAAGGCCTTCCCCGAACTGGCCCGCAGCCTGCGCCCCGGCGGCCAGTTGTGGATCGCCACCCTCGGCCCCGGCACCCTCGGCGAGCTGCGCGACGCCTTCTCGCACGTGGACAGCGAAGACCACGTGCTGCGCTTCCAGCCGCCGGAAGTCATCGAGGACGCTGCCGAAGACGCCGGCCTGCGCGTGCTGCGCAGCGAGCGTGACAACCTCTACGCCTGGGCGCCCGATCTGCGCAGCCTGCTCCGCGACATCAAGACCCTCGGCGCCCACCAGACCGGCGCTCCGCGCCGCCGCGCCCCCCTTGGAAAAGCCGCCTGGGCGCGCCTCGCCGCCGCCTACGAAGCGCACCGCACCCCCGCCGGCCTGCCCGCCGCCTACGACACCTTCTGGCTCATCGCCGAGAAACGCTGATCCGCCCATGACCGCCTTCTTCATCACCGGCACCGACACCGAAATCGGCAAGACCTTCGTCACCTGCACCCTCCTCCACGCTGCCCGCGCACAGGGCTT
>NZ_SDKK01000033.1:41667-44777 GCF_008107625.1 Zoogloea oleivorans | reverse complement strand
AGGTCATGCTCGGCTATTCCGACAGCAACAAGGACGGCGGTTTCATGCCCTCCGGCTGGGAGCTCTACAAGGCCGAAATCGGCCTTATCGACACCTTCGCCCGCCACGGCGTGCGTCTGCGCCTCTTCCACGGCCGCGGCGGCTCCGTCGGCCGCGGCGGCGGCCCCAGCTACCAGGCCATCCTGGCCCAGCCGGGCGGCGCCGTGCAGGGGCAGATCCGCCTCACCGAGCAGGGCGAAGTCATCGCCTCCAAGTACGCCAACCCGGAAGTCGGCCGCCGCAACCTCGAAGTGCTCGCCGCCGCCACCATGGAAGCCACGCTGTTCGCCCCGCGCGACCCGGCCCCGCGCCCGGAATACCTGGAAGCGATGGACGAACTGTCGGAAGCCGCCTTCAAGGCCTACCGCAACCTGGTCTATGAAACCGAGGGCTTCGAGCAATATTTCTGGGAATCCACCGTGATCTCGGAAATTGCCGCGCTCAACATCGGCAGCCGCCCCGCCTCACGCAAAAAGTCGACCGCCATTGAAGACCTGCGCGCCATTCCGTGGGTCTTCAGCTGGGCCCAGTGCCGCATCATGCTGCCCGGCTGGTACGGCTTCGGCTCGGCGGTGCAGGCCTACGTGGCCAGGCACGGCGAGGCCGGCATGGCGCGCCTGCAGGCCATGCACAAGGAATGGTCGTTCTTTGCCACGCTGCTCTCCAACATGGACATGGTGCTGGCCAAGAGCGACATCGCCATCGCCAGCCGCTACGCCGATCTGGTCAAGGACAGCGCCCTGCGCCAGGCGATCTTCCCGCGCATCGAGCAGGAACACGCCAGCACCATCGCCACCCTGCTGAACATCACCGGCCAGGCCGAGCTGCTCGACGCCAACCCGCTGCTCAAGCGCTCGATCCGCAACCGCTTCCCGTATCTCGACCCGCTCAACCACGTGCAGGTCGAACTCCTGCACCGCTACCGCGAAGGCCACCAGGACGAACGCGTACGGCGCGGCATCCACCTGTCGATCAACGGCATTGCAGCGGGGCTGCGCAACAGCGGTTAAAGCGAAGAAGGGCTGCCCAGCCCTTCCAGCCCCCGGGTGGCCCAGTTGAGCACGGCCGCATGCACGGTCATCCGGGGGGCCAGATCGGGCAGGTCGCGGCGAATCACCTCGGCGGCAAAGTGCGCCATGAAACGTGCCTTCAACTCGGCGCGGGCCCGATCCGAACCGATGTCCTGGTAGGGCGACGAGGCCAGCAACAGGAAACCGTCATCCGGAATGCGTCCGCTGTGCATGTTGGACGCAATGATCGCCCCCGCCTTGCGGATGGGGTCGGCCAGATCGGGGCTGTAGGGGCCGATGATCAGCGCCAGGTTGGGGGCATGCAGGAAGTCGAAGCCGCGGCCGACGCAGATCATCCACTCCCGGTGCTCGATGTCGAGCTGGCGGTCGGTCTGGCGCACTTCGGCCACGTGGGCAATATTGCCCGCCACCAGCCGGGCCAGGTCGGCCAGCATCTGCCGCGGCATGTCGGGAAACAGGGGTTGCAGGCGGGCCCGCAGGCCGGCCTCGTCTTCCGTGGCCGGCAGGGTCGACACATCCAGCGTGCGGCCGTCCGGCCCGTGCAGAATCAGGGCGTCCTCGTCCGTCTCGAAGCCGCACACCAGCGGATACACGGTGCCGTGCTGACGTCCGAAAACATGCTCCACCTGGGTCTTCACCCCGAAGACATGGGCCACCGCATCTTCCGTGTGGTAAGCGAAGCCGGCGCAGCTGCGGTGCGCGTCACCACGGGAAAAGTGATAGGTGATCAGCATCAGCACGCGCTGACCGCCACACACACGGTCGTGCACGTAATGGTCGATCACCTCGCCCAGATGCGGCCAGCCCAGGTCAAAGAAACCACCCAGATTGCGGAAGGGCTGGATGATGCCCGGCGGCGTGTTGGTGGCAATCGGAATGTTGATCCGCCCGTCCATGCACTTCATCACCGCCAGCGCCGTCGGATGCCGTGCCCGGTGCCGCTCCCGGGCCATGCTGGCCTCGGGGTCGCAATAGGCGGCCGAATACCTGCCGGCAACTTCGTAAAGCCAGTCGATACGTGCAGCAATGGGCTGCTGATGGATCGTCATGGTGTCTCCCCCGTTTATTGTTGTACGGAGAAAGCTGCATGAGACGCGGGCCGGCGTCAATGGACGCCAGGACGCTTCAGCCGCCCATCGGCGAACACAACTCCACCAGCGTGCCGTCCGGGCAGCGCACGTAAGACACCACCTGGCCCCACGGCTTGGGCTCGGGCGGGAGGATTTCGGTGGCGCCGGCCGCTACGGCCCGGGTGTGGGCGGCGGCCACGTCGTCCGTCACGAAGGCCACTTCAACGCCGAGGGGCTTGACGGAGGTACTGGCCGCGACGAAACCATCGGGGAAATGCATCTCGCCCATTTCAAGGGATGCAAAGGCCAGCGCGGTGGCGCCGGTTTCCAGCTCGCCGTAGGCGCCGGATTCATGGAGGAAGCGGCAGGCGAAGCCAAAGGCCTTCTCGAAGAAGGTCAGCGAGGCGGCCACGTCGGGGACGTAGAGGATGGTGTAGCCGAATTTCATGATGGTGTCTCCGGGCCCTGCAAGAGAGGGCGGGAAGACATGCTGCCACCGGGCCCGGTTTATCTTCAAGCTAAACCGGTTCATCTTTTTGACGCATTGGTTTCCCTGAAAGCGAAACCGGTATCGCTCCGGGGAAAACTGACTCAAGGCTGAGGAAAACTGACGGCCCTTCGAGATGAATCAGTTCAATGCCCGGCAAGCCCGGTTGCCCCCGGAGGAGAACCGGTTCATCTTCAAGCTGAACCTGTTCTTCTACAAGCTGAACCGGTTCTTCTGCGAGCAGAGCCAGTTCTTCTTCAAGCAGAACCGGTTCCCCGGCGGGCTCAAATGGGGCCGCAGGTTTCAGGACATCCGCCAGACAACGCTCGGCCGCTGCGCCTGTCGCCAAGCCCACAATCGCCGGGGCCGCGTCAGGAATGCGGCGAAGCCCGCCGGACGAAAAAAGGGCCCGAACATGCCGGGCCCTTTGATCACTCAGCGCCGCCCGCGGGGTGGTGGAGCGCCACGGCGCAGCGGCGGCGG
>NZ_SDKK01000033.1:10858-41465 GCF_008107625.1 Zoogloea oleivorans | reverse complement strand
GTCGGCCTTGCCGCCGGTCTTGCGCGACTGGCCGGCGCCGCCGCCCTTGCCCGGCTCGCCCCGGTCGAGGATCACCGGCTGATCGCGCGGCACCAGGTGGCGCGGCGCGCTGCCGATCAAATCGTGACGGCCCATCGCCCGCAGGGCCTCGCGGATCAGCGGCCAGCCTTCCGGGTCGTGGTAGCGCAACAAGGCCTTGTGCAAACGGCGCTGACGGCCCGACTTGGGTGTATCGACGGCTTCGGAATCCACCGAGACCTTGCGCAGCGGGTTCTTGCCCGAGTGGTACATAGTGGTGGCCATGGCCATCGGGGTGGGCATGAAGGTCTGCACCTGGTCGAGGCGGAAGTCGTTGGACTTGAGCCACAGGGCCAGGTTGAGCATGTCCTCGTCGGTGGTGCCCGGGTGGGCGGCGATGAAGTAGGGAATCAGGTGCTGCTTCTTGCCGGCTTCCTTCGAGTACTTCTCGAACATTTCCTTGAAGCGGTCGTAGGTGCCGATGCCCGGCTTCATCATCTTGTTGAGGGGGCCGTCCTCGGTGTGCTCCGGGGCGATCTTGAGCAGGCCGCCAACGTGGTGGGTGACCAGCTCCTTGACGTATTCGGGCGAGCGCACCGCCAGGTCGTAACGCAGGCCGGAGCCGATCAGCACCTTCTTGACGCCGGGAATCGCCCGCGCCTTGCGGTAGAGCTGGATCAGCGGGCCGTGGTCGGTGCCGAGGTTCTCGCAGATGCCCGGAAAGACGCAGGACAGGCGCCGGCACGAGGACTCGATCTTCGGGTCCTTGCAGGCCATGCGGTACATGTTGGCGGTGGGGCCGCCCAGATCGGAAATGGTGCCGGTGAAGCCCGGCGTCTTGTCGCGGATCTCCTCGATTTCCTTGAGGATTGAGGCTTCCGAACGGCTCTGGATGATGCGCCCCTCGTGCTCGGTGATCGAGCAGAAGGTACACCCGCCAAAACAGCCGCGCATGATGTTGATCGAGAAACGGATCATGTCCCAGGCCGGGATGCGCGCCTCGCCGTACACAGGGTGGGCCTTGCGGGCGTAGGGCTGGCCGAAGACCCAGTCCATTTCCTCGGTGGACAGCGGCAGCGGCGGCGGGTTGAGCCACACGTCGCGACAACCGGGGCCGACGCCGTGGGCCTGCACCATGGCGCGGGCGTTGCCGGGGTTGGATTCGAGGTGGAAGGTGCGCGAGGCGTGGGCGTACATCACCTTGTCGTCCTTGACCACTTCGTAGGCCGGCAGGCGGATGACCTGGCGGGCGCGGTCGGCCTTGCGCGCGGCGACGCGTTCGCCGGCGGGGACGATGCGCACCGGCTGGGCGCCGTCGGGCAGCGCCGGGGCGGCCTGTTGCGGCTCCATTTCGTAGGGGTCGCGGTGCGGCTCGACGGGGCCGGGGCGGTCGATGGCGACGGAGTCGACTTCGACGAAGCCCTCCGGGTGCCAGCCCGGCTTGACCATGAAGGCGGTGCCGCGCAGGTCGCGAATGGCTTCGATGGGCTCGCCGGCGGCGAGGCGGTGGGCCAGCGCGATGGTGGCCCGCTCGCCGGAGCCGAAGATCAGCAGGTCGGCCTTGGCGTCGGGCAGCACCGAGCGGCGCACCTTCTCGGACCAGTGGTCGTAATGGGCGATGCGGCGCAGGCTGGCCTCGATGCTGCCAATGACGATGTTGGCGTCCGGGTAGGCCTCACGGGCGCGCTGGGCGTAAACCACCACGGCCCGGTCGGGGCGCTTGTCGGGCAGCGCGTCGGCCGTGTAGGCGTCGTCGGAGCGCGGTTTGCGGTCGGCGGTGTAGCGGTTGATCATCGAGTCCATGTTGCCGGCCGTGAGGCCGAAGAACAGGCGCGGCTTGCCGAGGACGCGGAAGGCATCGGCGGAATGCCAGTCGGGCTGGCTGATGATGCCGACGCGGAAGCCCTGGGCTTCGAGGGTGCGGCCGATCAGGGCCATGCCGAAGCTGGGATGGTCGATGTAGGCGTCGCCGGTGACGACGATGATGTCGCACTCGTCCCAGCCCAGGGCGTCCATCTCGGCCCGGGACATGGGCAGGAAGGGCGCCGGCTTGAGCTTGGGCCGGTAACGGGGATACGAGAGCAAAGAGGGGGCGAGGCCGGGGTTTTCCATGGGGCGCGATTGTACGGGACCCTGAATTGGAACACCCGCAGAAGCAGACGTTCCCGGCAAATCGCAGGCTCACACGCCGAGGGCTTCCTTCACCGCCGGCCACTGGCGACGACTCACCGGCAACTGCTCGGCAAGGCCGTCGAGAAGGATCACCCAGTGGGCTTCGCCGTCCTCGCCGGTAATGGCCCGGGCCACGCCCTTTACCGCATGGCGGGCGATCAGGCAGTTGCGATGGATGCGCAGGAAGCGCTCGGGAAACTCTTCTTCGAGCTGCACGAGGGATTCGTCGAGCAGGTATTCGCGCTCACGGCTGCGTGCCACCACATACTTTTGCTCGGCACGCAGGAACAGCACTTCGGCCACCGGTACCAGCAGGATGCGCCCGCGCTCGCTGATGCTGAAGTGGCTGCGACTGGCGGGTGCCATCTGGCGCAGGATGTCGTCGGCCGGCGGACGCAACCGGCGGGCCTTGGCGATGGCCTCGCCAAGGCGCACCGCGCGCACCGGCTTGAGCAGGTAATCCAGCGCGGCCAGCTCGAAGGCGCGCACCGCGTATTCGTCGTAGGCGGTGGTGAAGATCACCGCCGGTGCGTGTTCAAGCCGCCCCACGTGGCGGGCCAGCTCGATGCCATCCATCACCGGCATGCGGATGTCGGTGAGGATCAGGTCGACCCGCTCGCGCTCGAGCAGCGCCAGCGCCTCGACCCCGTTGGCGGCCATGCCGGCGATGTGCGTCGGCTGGCGGTCGGCGATGTCGCCCAACAGGTCGCGCAAACGCTCGCGGGCCGGCGCTTCATCATCCACGATGAGCACCGCGAGGGGCGCAAGGGCCGCCCCGCCGCTCATCGCTCGCACCGGAACGGCAGGCGGATGCGCACGCAGTAGGCGTCGGCACGATGCTCGGTGTCGAGGGTGGCTTCCAGGTCATAGAACAGCATCAGTCGCTCGCGAATGTTGTCGAGGGCCATGCGGTTGCCCGCGTGATGGCGCAGTGGGTCGAGGACCGGATTGGCGATTTCGATGAGCACCTGCGGTCCGCGCCGCTGGATGGTAATGGAAACGGTGCCCGGCCCGGCGCCCGGTTCGATGCCGTGATAGACGGCGTTCTCGACCAGCGGCTGCAGGAAAAGTGGCGGCACCAGCGCCTCGTCGGCCCTGGGGTCACGGTTCCAGCGTACATCCAGGCGTTCGCCAAGGCGCAGGCGCTCCAGGTTCAGGTAGCGCTCGCACAGGGTGATCTCGTCGGCCAGCGGCACCAGGTCGCGATTCTCCTGCATCAGCGCGCGGAACAGGTCGGCCAGTTCTTCCAGCCCCTCCTCGGCGCGGCGCGGGTTGGCGCGCAGCACGCCGAGCACCCCATTGAGGCTGTTGAACAGGAAATGCGGCCGGATGCGCGCCGTCAACGCCATCAGGCGGGCTTCGGCCAACGCCGGCAAGCGGGCCGTTCCGCGCTGGCGAAAATAGGCCAGCACACAGGCCGCCGCCGCCATCGACCAGAACAGCGGCCGCAGCAGACTGCCATCGCCGAGGGGCGCCAGCAGGCTCTGGTTGAACACCGCCACGGCCAGCACCAGCCCGCCCACTGCCGCCACCCCAGACGGGCCCGGCAGGCGCCGCAACAGCGGCTGGAGCAGGAACAGCAGCGCAATCGACAAGATCAGTGGAAACTCGACCCGCACCGCCATGTCGAGGATTTCGCCCCCCACGCGCCCCACCTCGTCATTGCGCAGCAACACCGCGACCAGCGCCAGAATGTTGACGAGCAGCAGGATGCGCAGCACGACGCCCAGATTGCGGAAATCCGGCAAGGCGGCCGCGTACAGGTCGCGCCCGGCGCGGCCCGGGTTTTGCTTTATACTCATGGGTCAAAAATCAGGGCCAAAACCTTGAATCCACGGGGTTCTCTCCGGGCAGAGGCCCTCTTAATCGCAGAGAGCATTGACAATTATGGCAGATCAATCCGCGCCGCAGGACGGCCCCGCCAAGGCCTGGTCCGGCCGCTTCTCCGAACCCGTTTCCGACCTGGTCAAGCGCTACACCGCCAGCGTGTTCTTCGACAACCGCATGGCCGCCCAGGACATCCGCGGCTCGCTGGCCCACGCCACCATGCTGGCCCGCCAGGGCATCATCGGCGCTTCCGACCTGGCCGACATCGAGCGCGGCATGGCGCAGATCGTCGGCGAGATCGAACGCGGCGAGTTCAACTGGAACCTCGACGACGAAGATGTCCACCTCAACATCGAGAAGCGCCTGACCGCGCTGGTCGGTGACGCCGGCAAGCGCCTGCACACCGGGCGCAGCCGCAACGACCAGGTGGCCACCGACATCCGCCTGTGGCTGCGCGACGCCATCGACACCATCCTCGGCCTGATCCGCGAATTCCAGCTGGCCGTGCTCGACCTGGCCGAACACCACGCCGACACCCCGCTGCCCGGCTTCACCCACCTGCAGGTGGCCCAGCCGGTGACCTTCGGCCACCACCTGATGGCCTACTTCGAGATGACCCGCCGCGACGCCGAGCGCTTTGCCGACTGTCGCAAGCGCGTCAACCGCCTGCCGCTGGGTTCTGCCGCACTGGCCGGCACCACTTTCCCGATCGACCGGGAATACGTGGCCGAGCTGCTGGGCTTCGAGGAAGTGTGCTTCAACTCGCTGGACGCGGTTTCCGATCGCGACTTCGCCATCGAGTTCTGCGCCGCCGTGTCGCTGCTGATGACCCACCTGTCGCGCCTGTCCGAAGAACTCATCCTGTGGATGAGCCCGCGGGTCGGCTTCATCGACCTGGCCGACCGCTTCTGCACCGGCAGCTCGATCATGCCGCAGAAGAAGAACCCCGACGTGCCCGAGCTGGTGCGCGGCAAGACCGGCCGCGCCAACGGCAACCTGGTGTCCCTCTTGACCCTGATGAAGGGCCAGCCGCTGGCCTACAACAAGGACAACCAGGAAGACAAGGAGCCCCTGTTCGACTCCGCCGACACCGCCATCGACACCCTGCGCATCTACGCCGACATGATGGGCAGCCGCGTCGAGGCCAATGGCGAGAAGGTCTTCAACGTCCGCGTCAAGAAGGAGGCCATGCAGGCCGCGCTGACGCAAGGCTTCGCCACCGCCACCGATCTGGCCGACTACCTGGTCAAGAAGGGCCTGCCCTTCCGTGACGCCCACGAAGCCGTGGCACTGGCCGTGCGCGTGGCCGATGCGAAGGGTTGCGATCTGCCGCAGATTCCGCTGGACGAACTGAAGACGGCCATGGCCCATGTGGCCGGCGCGGTCGAACGACTCGACGCGGATGTGTTCCAAGTATTGACGGTGGAAGGTTCGCTGGCATCCCGTGACCACATCGGCGGCACTGCGCCGAAGCAGGTACGGGCCGCCATCGCCCGCGCCCGCAGCCGTCTGGCCTGAGGAGCACAACATGGAAAGGATCGGCAAGTACGAGATCAGCCGGCTGCTGGGGGAAGGCGCGACCAGCGCGGTCTATCTCGGCTTTGATCCTTTCGCCCAGCGGGAGGTGGCCATCAAGCGCCTCCACCCGGAGCTCATGCGCGGCACCGACCGCAGCGCGCTGTATCACCACCTGCTGCTCAACGAGGCGTCCCTCGCCGGCAAGTTGCAACATCCCCACATCGTCCAGATCCACGATGCCGTCATCGAGGAACGGGATGCCTATGTGGTGATGGAGTACGTCCCCGGCGGGACCCTCGAAGCCTTCACCGAAACCGGCAAGCTGCTGTCCTTCGAGCGGCTGGTGGAAATCATCTTCAAATGCACCCGGGCCCTGGATTACGCCCACCTGCAAGGCGTGACCCACCGGGACATCAAGCCGGCCAACATCCTGCTCACCTCCCCCGAGGGGCAGGACATCAAGATTTCGGATTTCGGCGCGGCGATCTTCACCGCTACCGAGACGACCCAGGTGTGCGGCGTCGGCTCGCCGGCCTACATGTCGCCGCAGCAAGTGCGCGAATTGCCTCTCGATCACCGCACCGACATCTATTCCCTCGGCGTGGTGATGTACCAGCTGCTCACCGGGCGCCTGCCCTTTGACGCCAGCAGCAACGTCAATATGGTGTATCAGATCGCCCATCACGTGGCGCCGCCGCCGTCGAGCATCCGTCCGGAGATTCCGCCCGAACTGGACGCCATCGTGCAGAAAGCCATGCAGCGGGAGCTTTCCGAACGCTACGCCACCTGGATGGAGTTCTCCCACGATCTGGCCCAGGCTCACCGCAAGCGCAACCTCGCCACCGATCGCAGCGAACCACCGGACAGCGAGAAGTTCGAACGCGTGCGCGCCTTTCGCTTCTTCCGCGAATTCAGCGACATCGAGATCTGGGAAATCGTCCGCTTCGCCGAGTGGCGCCTGATTCCACCGGGCACCGTGGTGATGAAGGAAGGCGAACCGGGCAACTATTTCTGCTTCGTCGTCGAGGGCGACCTGCGCATCGTCAAGCAGGGCCATCTGCTCAACCTGCTGAGTGCCGGCGACTGTTTCGGCGAGATGTCCCTGTTCTCGGCCGGACGCGGGGCCCGCACGGCCTCTGTCGAAACAACCACCGAAACACGCATCCTGACCATCCGGGCGCCGGCCCTGCTGCGCTCCTCCAGCCTGTGCCAGATGCACTTCTACAAGGGTTTCCTGGAAGTCCTGGCGACGCGTCTGACGATGGCCAACAGCCGTATCGCCAAAGTCTGAACTGCCCGTGTGAACGCAAAAAAGGCGGCCATGGCCGCCTTTTTCAGTGCCCGCCGAAATTCAGGCGAGGGCTTCTTCGATGAGCTTCTTCAGCTCGCCGGAATCGAACATCTCTTTCATGATGTCCGAACCGCCAACAAACTCACCCTTGATGTAGAGCTGGGGAATGGTCGGCCAGCTGGCGTATTCCTTGATGCCCTGACGAATGGCTTCGTTGGACAGCACGTCCACCGAGAAGAAGTCCGACACGCCGCTGGCGCGCAGGATCTGCGTGGCCGAAGCGGAGAAACCGCAGCGGGGCATCGCCGGGGTGCCCTTCATGTACAGCACGACCGGGTTGGTGGTGACTTGTTCGTGAATGATCTTTTGAACGTCCATCATGGTCTCGCAAATAGTTGAGTAATTCAGTCGGGAAAGTCTAGGCCTGCTGGACGAACTCGTCAAGCACGGCGACCGAAGGTGACGCGTTCGATACCCGCCAGATCCCGGGCAGAGCCCACATCGACAAAGCCCTGACGACAGAGCAAGTCACGGACCATTGCCGCCTGATCGTAACCGTGTTCCATCAGCAGCCAGCCGCCCGGCGCCAGAAAAGCCGGTGCGGCCGCGGCAATGCGATGCAGATCATCCATGCCGAGCGGCCCCGAAGCCAGGGCGGTGGACGGCTCGAAGCGCACATCCCCCTGCCCCAGATGCGGATCGTCGTCGGCAATGTAGGGCGGATTGCTGACAATAAAATCAAAGGCGTTCGCCCCTACCGCCGCAAACCAGTCGCTCTCGACAAAACGGACCCGCGCCCCAAGCGCCGCCCCGTTGGCCGCGGCCACCGCCAACGCCGTTGGCGAAAAATCCACGGCGGTGACCTGCGCGGCCGGGATTTCGAGGGCCAGCGTCACCGCCAGCGCCCCGCTGCCGGTGCCCAGATCGAGAATGCGCGGCGCGGCGCCGGCGCCCAGCCTTTCCAGCACCAGCTCGACGATCAGCTCTGTCTCCGGCCGCGGAATCAGCACCGCCGGCGTAACCCGGAAGCTGCGCCCGTAGAACTCCCGCTCCCCCAGCAGGTAGGCCACCGGCTCGCCGGCAACGCGGCGTTCGAGCATTTCGGCAAAGCGTTGCGCCTGCCCGGCAGACAAGCTGCGCTCCGGGTAGGCGGAGATCTGGGCCGCGCTGCAACCAAGGATTTCGCGCAGCAACAGGCGTGCTTCGCTGGCTGGAATGGCCCCGCGGGCTGCGCCCAGGGCCTCGCCGATGGTCGCCGGCATGGCGGTCAACTCAGGCGCCCTCTTCCGCCAGCGCGGCGAGGAGTTCGGCCTGATGTTCGGCGGTCAGCGCAGCAACGACCTCATCCAGGTCGCCCTGCAACACCGCATCCAGCTTGTAGAGGGTGAGGTTGATGCGGTGATCGGTGAGGCGCCCCTGCGGGAAGTTGTAGGTGCGGATGCGCTCGGAACGGTCACCGCTGCCGATCAGGCTCTTGCGGGTGGCGGCCTCTTTGGCCTGCTGCTCGCGCACCTGGATGTCCTTGATGCGCGCCGCCAGCACGCGCAGGGCCGAGGCCTTGTTCTGGTGCTGGGAGCGGCCGTCCTGGCATTCGGCGACGATGCCGGTGGGCAGGTGGGTGATGCGCACCGCCGAGTCGGTCTTGTTGATGTGCTGGCCGCCGGCACCGGAGGCGCGGAAGGTGTCGATGCGCAGGTCGGCGGGGTTGAGTTCCACATCGCCCACTTCGTCGACTTCGGGCATCACCGCCACGGTGCACGCCGAGGTATGGATGCGCCCCTGGGTTTCGGTGGCCGGCACGCGCTGCACCCGGTGACCGCCGGATTCAAACTTGAGACGCGAGTAGGCGCCATTGCCGGCAATGCGGACGATCACTTCCTTGAAGCCACCCAGTTCGGAGTCACTGGCGGAAATGATCTCGACCCGCCAGCCCTGACGCTCGGCGTAGCGGGTATACATGCGCAGCAGGTCGCCGGCAAACAACGCCGCCTCGTCGCCACCGGTGCCGGCCCGGACTTCCAGGAAAAGATTGCGGTCGTCGTTGGGATCGCAGGGCAGCAGCGCCGTCTGCAGATCGGCATCGATGCGCACCTGGGCGGCCTGGGCAGATTCCAGTTCGGCCACCGCCAGCTCCTTCATTTCCGGGTCGCCCAGCAGCTCCTTCGCCGAAGCCTCATCCTCCAGCGCCCGGCAGTAATCGCGATACAGGCCGACCACCGGGGTGATCTCCGCGTGTTCGCGGGTCAGTTTGCGATAGTTGTCCATATCGCTGGCGGCTTCGCTGGTGGCCAGCAGGCGGTCGAGTTCCTGCAGACGATCGGCAAGGTTTTCGAGCTTGTCGCGGATGCGCTGTTTCATGGGGAGTCCGGCCTGCACAGGCAGGCATGGCAGGCCCAGCCCGGCGGGCTAGTGCTCTTTGTGGAGATTGAAGATGCGCTGCACCAGATCGGCGCAGTCGCCGCGCTGGTCGCCCTCGGAGGCGCTGAGAAAGCGCGTCGGGGCGTGCAGGAACTTGTTGGTGAGGCCATGACTGAGCGCCTCGATGACCTTGTGGGGGTCTTCACCCCGGGCGAGCAGGCGCACGGCCCGCTCCAGCTCGGCCTGCCGCATGTGGTCGGCGTGGGCGCGCAGGGCGCGGATGGTCGGCACGGTGTCGCGACTGTCGAGCCAGTGGAGGAAGCCATCCACCCGCTCGTCGATGATGCCTTCGGCCTCGACCACCGCCGCCTGGCGGGACTCGAGACCGGAATCGACGACCTGGGCGAGGTCATCGACGGTGTACAGGAAGACGTCGTCGAGCCCGGCGACTTCGGGTTCGATGTCGCGCGGCACGGCCAGATCGACCATCACTATTGGACGATGGCGACGCGCCTTGAGCGCCCGTTCGACCATGCCGAGACCGATGATGGGCAGCGGACTGCCGGTACAGGAAACCACGATGTCGTAGCTCGCCAGCATCTCGCCCACCTGATCGAGACGCAGCACATCGGCACCGAAGCGCGTGGCGAGGGCTTCGGCCCGGGCCGGCGTGCGGTTGGCGATGCTCATCTTGCGCGGCTGGGCGCCACCGAAGTGGGCGGCACACAGCTCGATCATCTCGCCGGCGCCGACGAACAGCACGCGCTGGTCGCTGACCCGCTCGAAGATGCGCGCCGACAGATGCACTGCCGCCGCCGCCATGGACACGATGTTGGCGCCGATGGCGGTGGTGGAACGCACTTCCTTGGCCACCGAGAAGGTGCGCTGGAAGAGCTTGTGCATGGTTGCACCGAGGGTGCCGGCCTCTTCGGCCTGGCGCACCGCATCCTTCATCTGGCCGAGAATCTGCGGCTCGCCGAGCACCATTGAATCGAGACCGCTGGCGACCCGGAAAACATGGCGCACGGCGTCCCGCTGGGGCAGGGTGTACAGATACGGGGAGAGGTCCTGCAGGGCGACACGATGGTATTCGGCGAACCAGTCTGCCGCATGCTGGGGCTGCTGGGTGGCGAAGTAGAGTTCGGTGCGATTGCAGGTGGACAGGATCGCGGCTTCCTTGACCGGTTTGGCGCGAACGAAGTCGGCCAGGGCCTGAATCAGAAGCTCGGGACGAAACGACACCTGCTCACGAATCGCGAGCGGCGCAGTGTGGTGGTTCAGTCCGAGAGCAAACAGCTGCATTCAGTGGCGCGCGGCGAAGCGGATTTATTCAGGGGGCGATTATATCACCCGGGCTTTTGACTGCAGCAGCGGACATTGTCACGCCCACCTCGCGAAGCAGCCAGCCACGAAAAGCCTGCACGGCCGGACGCGCAGCAATCGCCTCGGGAATCACCAGATAGTAGGCGTAACGGGACGGCAGCGACGTGTCGAAGGGCATGACCAGACGCCCCGACGCCACATCCGCCTCGACCAGCGGCCGCAGCGTCAAGGCCATGCCCTGCCCGTCCAGCGCGGCTTCGAGCACCAGTGCCGCGCTCGAAAAGCGCGGTCCGCCAGCGTCCACTTTGCCGGGCACTCCGGCGAGCCGGAACCACTCCTGCCAGTTGGGACGCTTCTCTGCATCGGGAATCGACTCATCGTGGATGAGCACCTGATCGCCGATGTCGACCGGACTGCACAGCGGCCCGATACGAGCCAGCAATTCCGGACTGCACACCAGCACATAGTCGGGCGCCAGAATCAGCTCGCAGGAGAAGCCGGCGTAATGCCCCTCGCCGAAGCGGATCGCCACCTCGCTCCCTGCATCGCGCAGATCGGCCGCCGGCCCCACCGGCCCGCTCCCCACACCGTCGATATTGCCGACATCACTGGCCAGACGCAGGGCCACTTCCGGATGGGCCGCCGCAAACCGGGACAGGCGCGGCACCAGCCAGCGCAAGGCCAGGGACGGTGGCGCATGGACTGTCAGCAGCCCTTCGTCAGCCGGCCGGGTAGCCTCGACAGCCGCCACCAGACAGGCGAACGCCTCGCTCACTTTCGGCACCATCGCCGCCCCCTGCACGGTCAACTCCAACGCCCTTGGAAGACGACGAAACAGCGCCACGCCCAAATAACTTTCCAGCGACTTGATCTGCTGACTCACGGCCGCCGGGGTGACGCACAGCTCGGCGGCGGCGTTCTTGAAGCTCAGGTGACGGGCTGCCGACTCGAAGGCACGCAGCGCAGACAGGGCGGGCAGACGATAAGTCATGGCGGCGATGATTAAGGAAAACTAAATCGTAACATCACAAAGAGTCGTTTGCTGCAGCGCAACACAAAACCTATAGTCACTTCATGGCACCCAAAGCCTTGCGTCACTTTCAAACTTCAAGAAGGAGAACGAAATGAACTTCGACTATTTGCGCCAGCTTGTCAGCGCCCCGCTTGAACAACGGGTTACCGCAGAACGCCTGGGCCTGGCCGGCACGACAGCCGAGCAGGCGGACGGCGAGGCCTACTTCAAGGAAGTGTTTGCCGGACAGGTGCTCTGAAGCAGGCAGGAACGTCTCCCCCTGGCTGCGCAGCGGGCATGCGGCGGACTCATGGCGGATCGGGGGTGCAGAACCCCGACGGGCGGTGCATCATATGCACCAGAAACGTCACCGAATCCCGTTCTGACCTGTTGGGTCATCCGCACGCACACCATGGCCAGCCTGAGCGCTCACGAAAACAAGAAATTCCTCATCGTCGACGACATGCCGGAGATGCGCAGTTCCCTGCGCAGTCAACTGGCCTCGCTGGGGCACAGCAGGGTCGCCATCAGCAGCAACGTGAAGACGGCCGTCGCGCAGCTCGAACAGGACAGCTTCGACGTCATTCTGTGCGACTACTTCCTGGGGGACGGCTCCGACGGCCAGCAACTCCTCGAACACGTGCGCAAGCGCAAGCTGATCAGTCGCAGCACCCTGTTCATCATGATCACCGCCGAGAAGGGCTACGTCAGCGTGATGACGGCGGCCGAATGCCTGCCCGACGACTATCTGCTCAAGCCCTTCACCGCCGACGCCCTGAAGCTGCGCCTCGAAAGCCTGCTCGACAAAAAAGCCCGGCTCGCCAAGGTGGATGCGATGCAGGACAAGGAGCGCTGGCCCGAAGTGGTTGCCGCCTGTGACGAGATCATCGCCAGCGGCGACCGCTACCAGACCGAAGCCCGACGCATCCGCGGCAACGCACTGATCGCCTGCGGGCGCTTCGACGAGGCAATGGCTTTTTACCGGCAGGTACTCGCCATTCGCGTCATGCCGTGGGCGCGCTTCGGGCTGGCCCGGGCCCAGTTTGCCCAAGGCGAACTGGAAGCCTGTACGGCCACCCTTCGCCAGCTGATCGAGGAAGCCCCACAGCTGCTGTCAGCCTACGACCTGCTCAGCCAGATCCAGCTCGATGCCGGCCAGACCGACGACGCGCTGCACACCCTCGACCAGGCTTGCGAAATCGCGCCGGAATCCCTCTCGCGTCACCGCGCCATTGCCCGGGTTGCCGAGAAAAAGGGCGATTTCACCCGCGTCGAAAGCGCGCTGACCCGGGTCGTCACGAAAACCCGCAACTCACCACTGCGTGAAACTGCCGACATCGCCAGTCTCGGCAACGCACACGCCGAAATGGGCGCCCCCGAAAAAGCCATCCAGCTGATCGACGAAGCCCGCAAGAACTTCAAGAGCGACGCTGATGACCCCCATCTCGCGGCGGTCGAAGCACTCGCCCAGCACAAGGCCGGCCGGCCGGAGCTGGCAGCTGCGGCACTGTCCCGGGCCCTCGACACAACACCCGGCAGCCTGCCGCAGGACGTGGCCCTGCGCATTGCCCGCGCCTGCCTGGCCACCGGCCAGCAGGACAAGGGTGAAGCGATCCTGAAGAGCATCGTCCAGAACAACCCGGAATCCACCGCGGTGCATGCACAGGTCACCGAAGCGCTGAATGTCCACGGCACCCCCGGCAGGGCCGCCGCGCTGATTCAGGAAGGCGTGCAGGAAGTGGTTGCGCTCAACAACGAAGCCGTACGCCGCGGTCGTGCAGGCGAGCTGGGGGCCGCCGCCGAGATGCTCACCGAAGCAGCCGAACGCCTGCCAGGCAACGCACAGATCGTCTCCAACGCCGCCTTTGCGCTGCTCCTCGACATTTACAGCAATGGCCCGGACACCGTGAAACTGCACGACGCGTTGCGCTTCCAGAAGCGCGTCACCATGCTGGATGCCCGCCATCCCAAACTGGCCGACATCGCCGAACTGCAGCGCCGCATCCGCACCAAGTACGGTCAGACCGCCTGAACGGAGCCCACCATGCGCTTCGCCGCCCTCGCTGCCCTTTCGATTCACGACGTCAAGAACCGCCTTGCCTTGATGGCCGCCCGTGCGGAAAACCGCGGTGACAACGAAACCTTGCGCGACGCTCTGGCCGCCGCCGGGGAACTCACCCGCCTGCTCGCCTGCTACAAGGCCGAAACCGGCCTGCTGCGACCGGATATCGACGCTTTCAGTCCGGCCGATCTGGTGAAGGAACTGGTCACCGAAACACGCCCGCTGAGCCAGCTCGACATCCTCGGCGACAGCCAACTCGCGCCGCAATCCTGGTTCTACGATGAATCCCTGATCCGCATGGTGCTGGCCAACGCCTTGCACAACGCCCTCCGCTTCGCCCGCCAGCGCATTCTCGTCACTGCCCGCGAAAGCGGTGACTGGCTCGAACTCTGCGTCGCGGACGATGGCCCCGGCTACCCTCCCGAGATGCTCGCCAACCCGGCACGGCCTGCACCGATGAGCGAAGAGGGGGTCGGCATCGGCCTGTACCTCGCCCGCCATGTCGCCGCACTGCACGAGAACCATGGCTTCCGGGGCGAAGTCTCACTCGACAACGCGCCAGGGGCCGTCTTCTGCCTGAAGCTACCCCGCTGAGAGTAACGACGGGCCGGCGACGAAGGCCTGCAGCAGCCGGGCCCCGAGCAGAATGCGGTCCTCCTGATCGTGGATCACCCCATCGACGAGCACCTGCGGAACCTTCAGCAGGCCATCGGCGTCGGCCCCATGTTTCTGAATGATCGCCATGAAGGCCGCCAGTTCGCCCGCCTGGGACGGCCCCTGCAGCAGGAAGCCCTCATTCCGGCAGCTCATCAGGTTTTCTCCGGTACGGGCCAGCTCGATCCAGCGGCCCTGCTGCTGATACCCATCCCAACCATAGTGCTTGAGCGGCGCCACGTCCTGGCCGAATCGTGCCCCGCTTTGTTCGATGACAGCCAGGAGGTAAGGATCACGGTAGTAGCTGTTCAACTGCCACCGCTCCATCATGCACAGATCGAAACCCATGACACCGCTGGAGGAGATGTAAAGACCACTGTAGCCGGCACGCATGACGGGGTACTTGACCAGATAGTAACGCCAGTCAAATGCCCCGGCCTTTTCCTGCACGGCCAGGTAGGCATCAGCGATCGCCTGCAAACGCACGGAAATCGAGGCGCCGGCAGTGCAGGCCAGAGCGTCCAGCATGGAGAGCAGCGCCCCGCGGGTCCGGGCGAAGTCCGTGCTGGCGGAGTTGGTCAGCAGTTCTCGCCACACTGACGGCAGTTCCGGGCTGCCGAACTGATAGCGGCCCTCGCTCACCTGGCGGGAATAATTGCCGCAAGCCAGGAGGGCGGCGCCGATCTCCCTGAACGACGGCTTGCCATCCTCGGGGAAAACCTCGTGAAATAGCGCAGCGCGCCGGGCGAAGGTCGCTGCGTCCGCCCCCAGGTCGAAGACCGCAATGCAGCCCCGAAGCAGGTCGTGATCCTCAAGGCGATGGAGTATTTCCCGCAGGCCGGGATGATCGGGATGTCGAGCAAGAAAATCCGCCTTGCGCCCTTCCTCGTCGATTTGCCGTTTGTTGTAGGTCTGGACCTCACTCAGATCGCCTTTGCTGACGATCTGACTGGTTTCAACCAGCAAGGCCGAAAAACTGCCGGGTCGAATTTCGTCGTTCGAGGCAAACACCAGGTTGCGCACGGTCCGCAGCCGCTGGGCGAAATCCTCCGGCTTCGGGTCGGCCATCAGGTACTCGAGGACGGCGAAGAGCAGCAGGGTACGCGACAGGCTGAAGAGGCGATTCTTGCCGGCCATGATTCCGTATTTTTCGCAGCAGGCGCCAAGAAGATCCACCTGCTTGTCGAAGATCGCCACGGCACCGGGGCGATAGCCCTTCTCCGTGAAAATGCCGCGAAACCAGTCGGCGATCGTGTCCGCGCGCTTCAGGGGCCCAAAGACGGCGAAGAGGCTGTCGAGGGCGTCGAACAGGTAGCGCTGGGTAGCCAGGGGATCCTGGCCGTTTGCCTTGCCATAGATGCCTTTCGCCCAGAGGTCGATATCCCTGTCGAAAGCGTCCGGCTCAACGGGTAGACCATATCGGTGGATGACGATGTCGGTGAGGAAGCGGAACAGGCGCAGGAATTCGTCGTCGATGATGTCGTCGCTGCCACGCAAGGGCCACAACAGGTCCGACCAATCCTGATCCACCTTGCGGATGAACTCCTGGTAAGGGCTTTCCTTGCCGTCAAACCGGTCGTGGTGCGCCTCGGAAACCTCACGAAGCGTCTGCTCGAAATCTGCCTTGAAGTGTTCGAAGTCCGTGAGCGGCTTGCCCCGGGAATTCATCTTGATATAGAGCTCGTCAGTGAGCCCCATGTCCGCGAGGGACAGGCTCTCAAACGTGATGGCCGGCTCGTCATCACTCACCAGTCGCTGCCACGCGGCATGACAAACAGCACCATCGGCATTGCAAAAGAGGTCGTGGATGTCATCCAGCACCACCCGCATCGACTGAATGGTGGGATCGTGCCTCCAGGCACCGGCATACCAGTGCTGGTCACCCAGCCATGTCGACAGCTTGCCGGCGAGGGGAAAAGAGGGCCGCTGTGTGATCAGGTGTGCGCAGAAATCCCGGGCACTGTAGCGGGTCTTGTAGGTGAATTTCCCCAGAAAATCGCACTCGTCACCGGAGGCGCAGCAACGGGCCGCCAGGTACCAGTGTAGAAGGAACAGGGTGGTCAGACGCTGCTGACCATCGAGGGGAATCATCCGGCCGTCCTCGACCTCGCCGTAGACAAAATCGAGACCGACCGCCTCGCTGCCGGTCAGGGCGCCGTGCAAAACCTCAAGAAAAGCCTTGCGGATGCGCGGCACACCACCATCCTTGCGGCCCTGGGCGTAATCGCGCTGGACAATGGGAATCTCGATCCGCGAGACATCCCCCCGGCGGAAGACATTTCTGAAAGAAGTACTCATGACTGCACCTCCACAGCCGGCTTCAGGTAATTCCCGATGCCCCGCTCCGGCGAAAGGATCTCTTCCAGATAGGACGTCTGGTCATCCCTGCTCCAGAGATGCATCTGCTGGCTGCCGGCCTCGGTGTAGTACTTGAAAAATGCCCGCCGGGTACAGATGGGAATGAACTTCCCGGCCCGGTCGAGTTCGATGACGCGGAGGCGCTTCGCCTGAAAGGCCGCGTTGTTCAGGGCGCTATTGACGCTGCCCGAAAGCAGCGCCAGGTTGGCAATGGAATGCACCGCATCCTCGGTACCGGCCGGGTGCAGAAAATCCGCCATGATCCGGCGGGCAAGTGCCTTGAATATCGGCCCCGTCACCTTGCCGGCCACCACCTCATTGATCTCGTTCACCAGAGCCTGCTTGTCCGCCTCCCGGGACACATCATCAAGATGCAGCGCGGCGAGGGCGTGCTGGCTGTCAGACAACCAGTATTTCCACTGCGCCTCGGAGCTCAGCGGCTCGGCGTGCTGGGCATGGATATGCTCCAGGGACCAGTTTTCAGCCTTGTGGGAGTGAAAAGGATAGCGCTCCGACGAGTGCTCCAGACGACGCACCGAATCCACATTGAAGAGAAGCAGCAGACGTGCGCACTTTTCATAGTGGGTGTCGTAGGACAACTCCCGGATGGCCGCCGTGTCCTGACCGAGGGATGCCTTGATCTCGTCATCGAGAAAGGCCCGGAAAGCGGTCTTGGTGAGCCGCTTGCCGGACTCGTTCACGAGCTTTTCAAGACCGATACCGATCGCTACGAGATAGCCCACCTTGTGATAGAGCTCGCGGTCCTCGAACCACTCCCGCAGAAGGTGGTAGCGCTCCAGCACGGGTGCCCAGACTTTCCGCGAATCTTTCTCCTGACCATCCAGAATCTGCTTGAAATGCAGAAAGGTATGGAAACGCTCCTTCTCTCCCTCCGGCTTCATCGCAATCAGGTCGAAGAGGAATTCGATTCGCGTCGGATAGGCCGATCCCGGCTTGTTGGTCAGGAAGGCCCAGAACTCCTCGTCCTGCAGCTCCCGCTCAATCATGTCCCACTGGGTGGCGATCTCGATTTGCCGATGCTCGTCGGCCAGCTCGTTGCCACCCCGCCGCGCCAGCAACAGCGCCTTCACCAGTTCGGCATTGGTAAGGGCGATACGCCCGACGTTCAGGCGGGTAAACAGGGTCGTCGAATCGACGCCGCCGGCCTCATACCAGATCACATGGACCTGATCCTGCAGGTAGCCGTAAACACCGAGCCCCACGAATCTCGCTATTTTGCGGGTGCGCTCGGCGGTGGCCTTAAACCAGTCAGCAATACACTGGTAGGCGCCATGAATATGGAAAAAGTCGATGTTGTCATCCTTCTGCTCGGCAGTCAGATCGCGCAGATACTGGGTACTGCGCGGCCGGGTCTGATAGGACAGGGAAAAGGGCAGCTTGATATCCCCATCGACTTGCTGCTGCAGAAAGTGGTAAATCAAATACAGGGTCGTCAGCCGCTGCTGGCCATCGATCAGCTCGAAGCAGTCCTCCCCTTCGGCGCCCCCCTCAGCCGGCTGCGACTTGACGACGATGGGCTGCAGGCAATAGTTCTCATCCTTGCCCCGCTTGCCATCCGCGTAGATGTCGTCGAGCAGAGCCTTGACCTCATGCTCCCCCCAGCGATAGCCCCGCTGGTAAGCTGGCACAAAAAAATGACCGGCAATTTCTCCAACTTTTTTCAGGCGGGGATTTTCAGGGTGCGTGGACGTAGTCATCGGCGATATGTCCGCAATTACATTGCGGCGCTAATCCAGGAGGGTGCGTTCGGTTTGTCTTTCTGTCGCCCGGCCCATTAATTGACGCGATCGCGTCCAAACCGGGATGAATAGGCCAGAGGGGCCACCAGCAGTCGATCGATTCGCGAATCCACAGGGTCCCGCCAGTACTCCAGGCCCAAGCGCATTGACGTCTGCTGAGCGTCACTCCAGGACCGCGCGGTGCCGAACAGATGATCGAACAGCGGCACCGTGTTTGAAAAATTACTGTCGGTGAAGGGGCGCACAGCACTGTGATGCACGCGATGAAAGTCGGGCGTCACGACAACCCACCCGAGGGCCTGCTCCAGCGCTTCACTCAACCTCAGGTTCGCGTGACTGAATGCCGCGATGCTTGTACGCAAGAAACCGTAGAACAGGGTAATGGTGGGCGCCGGCCCCAGCAAAAGGACCACCGGCATGAGCAAAGCGGTCACGATCAGGGGCTCCAGTGGATGATGCCGGTGGGCCGTCGTCGCATCGACGTCTACGTCAGCGTGATGCACCGCATGGATTCGCCACAGCACGGGAACCGCGTGAAACAGGCGATGAATCCAGTAGCCGGCAAACTCGAGGCACAGTACGGTTGCCACGAACGCAGTAAGTGAACTCACCCCGAGTCGCGGCAGAAGTCCAATGTTCTGACCGCCCGTCATCGACATGGCGACAGCCACAGCGAAGGGCGCGACGGCGTACAGCAAACCCTCATTCACTGCCGCCAGACCCAGGTTATTGATCCAGCGCCATAGCCGAGGCCCAGACCTGACTCTGCGTGGCGCAAGGGCCTCCATCCCCAGCGCCACAGCGACGCCTCCGACCATCACGATCAGAGAAAACGCCGCGCCAGCGGCTACGAGGGCTTCCTGAGAAATCACTAATCAAGGGCGAACCGCACGACGCAGGAAGCACTTGGCGCAACCACCGTTGTCACTTCACAGCGGGGCATGATTGGCGTAGCAGAAGGAGGCGCCACGGCTACCTGACCAGGGTAGGGCGTAATGGCCGTGATCTGCTGGGGCTTGGTGGTCTGATTGGCAATTGAAATATCAATGTTGTTGACCAGCACATTAACGGTTCCGCCCGACTCAACATTGAACTGGAACCCAATGGCCAAGGCGCGCCCCATCCACTCCGTTGAAGAGGCCATGCCCAGTATCAGCAGGGCTCCAGCCACCAACACTGCCAGCGGACGTCCTCCTTTATTGCGCAAGACCCGAAACACCGTCACCGACATCAGCAATGCCAGGACCATCGTCATCCCTTCGGAAAGGGTCGGAATGCCTTGAGCGGCATAAGGCGCATAGGAAACCGTGCCTCCAGGCGTGCCAGCCAATGCATCCTGGCAGACCGCCATGAACAGGAACAGCAGACCGGAACCGGAAATCAGTTTGGAGTGTTTTCTCATGTGGTGAGCAGACGTCATGAAGGCCAAAGGGAAGGGGACAACAAGCCCAATTCAACCGGGCTGAATTTTTTAATAATTATGCCTTTTTTTGAAAAGATATTGAATTTATCAAAAACCCAGCTCATGCAAGAAGGCACTGCCGATCCAGGATTGCACTCCCCCACCCGCCCCGGGGGCACACCTGCTCGGCGATCCGCTCGTAGCTCTTCACCCAGTGCACACTCCCCAGTATCCCGCCCCTCGCCCAGCTCACTGACTTGCCTCGCCAGTCATTTGGCATGCAGGGATACAGTTTTCTGGTGTAGCCAGACGGCCCCCAACGAAGGAAAGATGACCAGATACGAAGCAATGCCACTGACTCAATGCGGCCTCTTGGATTGCATGGCCTTTTCCCGTGCGGGCAAGGAGCGGCTTGGGCTGCTCGCGCGGAAGAACGGCTGCGGAGGCTCGCTCAGCGAAGGCGGGATGAGCCCTGCTGACTCATTTCACGACTCCTGAAGTAGTTACGCGAGTTGCGTGAAGCGACGAGTTTTCGCTTTTGAGCGCGCAGGCGCGTGCGACCGCAGAACATTCACGATTGCCGCAGTCGAGCACAACCGGTCACCATTCGGGCTGGCAGGGCAGAAAAGTACCAGCAAAGCAAAAAGCCCAGCTTGGAGGCTGGGCTTTTTGCTTGAATATTCTGGTGGCCAGTCGCGGAATCGAACCACGGACACGCGGATTTTCAATCCGCTGCTCTACCAACTGAGCTAACTGGCCAAAGAGTTCAAGCATTGTAGCCAAGCTTTTCCGCTTCGTCAAATACAAAATCAAACTTTCTCACTCTCGGGCCTCAGCCGGGTGGAAATTGCTCTGCGGTCGAGCGCGGAGCCTGGAGGTCGAGCGCATTGGCATCGTCGAGGGCGCCGCGACTGCGCGGAAAAACAACCTGCGCGATGGTGCCCTTGCCGCAAGGGTTGGGAATGAGGCTGACCTTGGCCCGATGCAGTTCCGCAATCTCGCGGACGATGGGCAGACCGAGGCCTGAACCGCTTTCCGAGCTGCCAAGAACCCGATAGAAGCGCTCGAAAACACGCTCCCGGTCGGTGTCGGGAACACCGATCCCGGTGTCTTCCACTTCGACGATGGCACGCTCGGTGGCGATGGTGCGCACGGTCACACAACCGCCTTCGGGCGTGTATTTGATGGCGTTGTCGATGAGGTTTTTGAGCAACTCACCGAGCAGCACCGGGTTGCCGTCGATGACAAGAGGCGATCCGGTAGTTTCAAGACCGAAGTCGATGTTCTTCTGGCGCGCGCGCGGCACGAAATCGCTAAGCATGGCGCGCAGCAGGGCCTCCAGGTCGACGCGTTCGACAGCGTAGATCTTCTCGTAACTGGCCTCTGCGCGGGCGAGAGACAGCAGTTGGTTGATCAGGTGACTGGCCCGCTCGGCACTCTGGGAAATGTGTTCAAGGGAGCGATGCACCTGGACCGGATCGGTTTCCATCAGCGCCAGGTCGGTCTGCATGCGCAAGCCGGTAAGCGGCGTGCGCATCTGATGGGCCGCGTCGGCAATGAAGCGCTGCTGAGCCTGCAGGTTCTCTTCGAGGCGCGCCATCATTTCGTTGAAGGCGATGATCAGCGGCCGCACCTCCTCGGGCACCCCGGTAACGGAAATCGGTGACAGGTCGGACGGGCGACGCCTTCGAATGAGGCGCTGCAACTGGTTGAGCGGCGCGATGCCGCGGGACAGGCCGAGCCAGACAAGGATGACCGCAATCGGAATGATGGCGAACTGGGGCAGCAGCACGCCAGTCACCACGCGCGAGGCCAGCGTGCTGCGCTTGTTGCGCGTTTCGGCAACCTGCAAAAGCACCAGTCGGCTTGGAATGCTGTCGATGGGCTGCAGGAACTGGTAGGCGACGCGCACCTCCTCGCCAGCGATGGTTTCGTCACGGAACATCACCAGATCGGGCACCACGTTATCAGGCGCCTTGATCGCCGGAATGTCCTTGTCGCCGGCCAGCAGTTCGTTCTTGAAACCCAGCACCTGGTAATAAACGGTGTCGTCTTCATCGGCCCGCAGGATCAGGCGGGCCGGGGCGGGGAAGTTAACCCGCGCCTGGCCATTCTCGAGCTTCACGAGACGCGCGATGGCACGCACATTGACCGCCAGGGCCTGGTCGTAGGGCTGGTTGGCGATGCTGTTGGCGACGTTGTGGGTGACGATGATGGAGATCGGCCACAGGAACAACAATGGCGCAAGCATCCAGTCGAGGATCTCGCCGAACAGGGAGTTGAAAGACTTGCCATCGGCAGCGGATTCCTCCGCCATCTTGCGCCACCTAGGCGACCACATCCGGCTTTTCCAGGCAGTATCCGAGGCCGCGCACCGTCACGATCTGCACCCCGCTCTGCTCGAGTTTCTTGCGCAGGCGGTGCACATACACTTCGATGGCGTTATTGGAGACTTCCTCGCCCCAGCCACACAGGTGATCCACCAGTTGCTCCTTGCTCACCAGACGGCCGGCGCGCAGCAGCAGCACTTCGAGCAAGCCCACCTCGCGAGCAGACAACTCAACCACCTGCCCGTCAATTTTGACGACCCGGTCGGCCTGGTCGTAAACGAGCCGGGCATATTCGATGCAGCGTGCCTGGCCGGTGCCACGGCGCGTCAGGGCGCGCACACGGGCTTCCAGTTCGGGCAGGGCAAAAGGCTTGGTCAGATAATCGTCAGCACCGGCATCGAGCCCGCGGACACGGTCCTCGATGCCGTCCTGGGCAGTGAGAATCAGGACCGGCGTGACGCACTTGCGCGAACGCAGGCGGCGCAGAACCTCGATACCCAGCAATTTCGGCAAGCCGAGATCGAGGATGAGCAAATCGAATGTCTGACTCAACAAAGCGGCATCCGCATCGGCCCCGTTGGGCACATGATCCACCGCATAGCCTGCTTTTTTCAGCGCCCGGCACAAGCCGTCGGCGATGATCAGGTCATCCTCAGCCAACAAGATCCGCATGACGTATTCGAAGGGGCAGAAGTGTAAGTTTGAAGTAAGCGGAATCCGGCATATTCGATCCGCTGTTCTCCTTTTACTCGGTCTTGGGGGCAAGGTTGCGGCTTGCGCTGCGACAAAGCCTCGGGGGATTGGGCCGCCCGACGGTCCATCCCCCGCCGTCTTTTTGCCCTTGCCGAGACAGCACACCCCACGCTCACTGGCGACAGGGCTTCGCACTTCCCGGCGTGTCCGCCGACATCTTCCAAAACGAATTCAGCCGAGTCTAGCACAGGGGCGCTTTGCCGATCCTGACGCGGGCCGGGTGAACGCAACATGCCATGAAAAAACCCCGGTCTGCCGAAAGGCAGCCGGGGTTTTTGTTTTGCATCTCCCCGACGCCGAAGCGCTGGGGAGAGAGGTAAAGCGGCTTAGTGACCCGATGCGCCGGAGGCGCCGATACCGGTTTCGGACCGGATCAGCTGGGCAGCAAAGTCGGCCCGTTCCTGCTGGGCGTTGGCGCTGCGATCCAGGATCGAGAACAGCCAGATACCCACGAAACCGATGGTCATCGAGAACAGGCAAGGCGAAGTGTAGGGGAACCAGGCGGAGCCCTTCGGGTTGCCGAGGGTGACTTCCCAGACGGACGGGGAAACCACGGTCAGAGCCACGGAAGCGATCAGACCCAGAAAACCGCCGATCACCGCACCCTTGGTGGTGCAATCCTTCCACAGCACGCTCATGAAGAGCACCGGGAAGTTGGCGGACGCGGCGATGGCGAAGGCCAGGGACACCATGAAGGCGATGTTCTGCTTTTCGAAGGCGATACCCAGGACCACGGCGATAACACCGAGAACGATGGTAGTGATACGGGACACGCGCAGTTCAGCGGCAGAGTCTGCATTGCCCTTCTTGAACACCGTGGCGTACAAGTCATGCGACACAGCAGATGCGCCGGACAGCGTCAGGCCGGCAACCACAGCCAGAATGGTAGCGAAGGCAACCGCGGAGATGAAGCCGAGGAAGACGTTGCCGCCGACAGCGTTGGCCAGGTGAATAGCCGCCATGTTGCCGCCACCCTTCAGAACACCCTTGGCATCCAGGAAGGTCGGATCGGTCAGCACGAAGGTGATGGCGCCGAAGCCGATGATGAAGGTCAGGATGTAGAAGTAACCGATCCAGACAGTCGCCCAACCCACGGACTTGCGGGCTTCCTTGGCATCCGGCACGGTGAAGAAGCGCATCAGGATGTGGGGCAGGCCGGCGGTACCGAACATCAGCGCCATACCGAAGGAGATGGCGGAGATCGGATCCTTCACGAAAGAGCCCGGGCCCATGATGGAATCACCCTTGGCGGCAGCGAGGACAGCGATGTCCTTGCCCGTCTTGGCAGCTTCCTCGATGAGCTTGGCGTCCTTGAGGGCCAGACCGGTCTTGATTTCAACAGCCTTGGCGAACATCGCCTCGGGGCTGAAACCAAACTTGATCAGCACCATGAAGGCCATGAAGGAGGCGCCGCACAGCAGCAGCACAGCCTTGATGATCTGCACCCAAGTGGTGGCAGTCATGCCGCCGAAGAGCACGTACACCATCATCAGCGCGCCGACGATCACCACCGCCATCCAGTACTCGAGACCGAAGAGCAGCTTGATCAGCTGACCGGCACCGACCATCTGGGCGATGAGGTAGAAGGCCACCACGACCAGCGTGCCGGAAGCGGCAAAGGCGCGGATCGGGGTTTGCTGGAAGCGGTAACCGGCCACGTCGGCAAAGGTGAATTTGCCGAGGTTGCGCAGGCGCTCTGCCATCAGGAAGGTGATGATCGGCCAGCCGACGAGGAAGCCGATCGCATAGATCAGGCCATCGTAGCCGTTGGCCATCACCGCAGCGGAAATACCCAGGAAGGACGCAGCAGACATGTAGTCGCCGGCGATCGCCAGGCCGTTCTGGAAACCGGTGATGCCACCGCCGGCGGTGTAGAAGTCAGCCGCAGACTTGGTCTTGGAGGCAGCCCACTTGGTGATGAACATCGTGCCGGCGACGAAAACGCCGAACATGGCGATCGCCGTCCAGTTGGTGGCCTGCTTTTCAACCTGGCCCATATCGGCGCCGGCAGCCAGCAAGGCGCCGGAGGCCAGCACGGCCAGAAGGCCGAAGATCAGTTTGGATGTACGCATCACTTGGTGGCCTCCTTGATGACCTGAGCCTTCAGATCGTCAAATTCGGTATTGGCGCGGCGAATGTAGATGCCGGTAATGATGATGGTGAACAGGATCACGCCAACGCCGATGGGAATCCCGATCGAGGTCACGCCTGCACCGGTTTTCTGGGCCAGGAAATCCTTGTTGAACGCCACCAGCAGGATGTAGCCGTAGTACACGACCAGCATCGAGAGCGTCATGATCCAGCCGTAGCTGTTGCGTTTTGAGACCAGCTCCTGGTACTTAGGGTTTGCCCGGATGCGGTCGCCGAGGTCGTCTTTCATTTTTCTCCTCCTCTTCGAATTAACCTTGGAAGTAGCCGAAACGGCTCCTTTAAGGGTGTTAGGCAAGGTACCGGCGGAGCCTTACTGTGAACTTACGTGTGCGTCAGCTTCAGAAAGCACCTTAACGAAAGACAAGAAACCCGGCCTGCAAAACAAAAAACCCCGCCGAAGCGGGGTTTTTCATGGAACCGGCTGGTTCGGGAACGCAGGGATTACATCCCCATGCCGCCCATACCACCCATGCCGCCCATACCACCCATGTCGCCCATGCCGCCGGCCGGCTTGTCTTCAGCCAGTTCAGCAACCATGCAGTCGGTGGTGAGCATCAGGCTGGCCACGGAGGCCGCGTTCTGCAGTGCAGTGCGGGTCACCTTGGTCGGATCGAGCACGCCCATTTCAACCATGTCGCCGTACACTCCGGTGGCAGCGTTGTAACCAAAGTTGCCCGTACCTTCGGCAACCTTGTTCACCACCACGGAGGGTTCGTCGCCAGCGTTGGCAACGATCTCGCGCATCGGCTGCTCCATCGCACGCAGAACGATCTTGATACCGGCGTCCTGGTCGTGGTTGTCACCCTTCAGGCTGCCAAGGTTGGCACGGGCACGCAGCAGGGCTACGCCGCCGCCGGGAACGATGCCTTCTTCAACAGCAGCGCGGGTGGCGTGCAGGGCATCTTCCACGCGAGCCTTCTTTTCCTTCATTTCGACTTCGGTGGCAGCGCCAACCTTGATCACGGCAACACCGCCGGCCAGCTTGGCCACGCGTTCCTGCAGCTTTTCACGGTCGTAGTCGGAAGTGGCTTCCTCGATCTGCACGCGGATTTGCTTGACGCGGGCTTCGATACGCTCGGCAACACCGGCGCCGTCGATGAGGGTGGTGTTTTCCTTGCCCACTTCGATGCGCTTGGCCTGGCCGAGGTCGGTCAGGGCAGCCTTTTCGAGGGTCAGGCCGACTTCTTCGGCGATCACCTGGCCGCCGGTCAGCACGGCGATGTCTTCCAGCATGGCCTTGCGACGGTCGCCGAAGCCCGGCGCCTTGACGGCACAGGTCTTGAGGATGCCGCGGATGTTGTTCACCACGAGGGTGGCCAGCGCTTCGCCATCCACATCTTCAGCAACGATCAGCAGCGGGCGGCCAGCCTTGGCAACTTGCTCCAGGATCGGCAGCAGGTCGCGGATGTTGGAGATCTTCTTGTCGAACAGCAGGACGAAGGGGTTGTCCAGAATGGCAACCTGCTTCTCCGGGTTGTTGATGAAGTAGGGGGACAGGTAGCCGCGGTCGAACTGCATGCCTTCGACGACGTCCAGCTCGTTGTTCAGGCTCTTGCCATCTTCAACGGTGATGACGCCTTCCTTGCCGACCTTTTCCATCGCGTTGGCGATGATTTCACCGATCGAGGAATCGGAGTTGGCGGAGATGGAGCCAACCTGGGCGATTTCCTTGTTGGTGGAACAGGGCTTGGACAGCTTCTTCAGCTCTTCGATGGTGGCCACGACAGCCTTGTCGATGCCGCGCTTCAGGTCCATCGGGTTCATGCCGGCGGCAACGAACTTCATGCCTTCGCGAACGATCGACTGGGCCAGCACGGTGGCGGTGGTGGTGCCGTCACCGGCGATGTCGGAGGTCTTGGAAGCGACTTCCTTGACCATCTGGGCGCCCATGTTGGCGAACTTGTCCTTGAGCTCGATTTCCTTGGCCACGGACACACCGTCCTTGGTCACGGTCGGGGCGCCGAAAGAGCGCTCGAGCACAACGTTGCGACCCTTGGGGCCCAGGGTGACCTTGACCGCATCGGCCAGGACGTTGATACCTTCAACCATGCGAGCACGGGCGGAATCGCCAAACTTTACTTCTTTAGCAGCCATTTAATACTCCTGAATTCTATGAATGTAGGTCGGGCCACAGCCCGACTTGCGAGTGGGTGCGGGAGGCTCAGGCCTCGACCACGCCCATGATGTCTTCTTCGCGCATGACCAGCAGTTCCTGGCCGTCGACCTTGACGGTCTGACCGGCGTACTTGCCGAACAGGACACGGTCGCCAACCTTCACGTCCATCTTGCGTACTTCGCCGTTCTCGAGGATCTTGCCGTGGCCAACGGCCAGGATCTCGCCCTGATCGGGCTTCTCGCCGGCGGAGTCGGGGATGACGATACCGCTGGAAGTGGTGCGCTCGGCTTCAATGCGCTTGACGATCACGCGGTCATGCAAGGGACGGATATTCATGTACAGGTCTCCTACTCGGTTCAAACCGGGCAAAACGCTGCCCGACTAAAAAAAACGTTGGCCAACAGGCGGTTAGCGGATAGTGGCGGCGGGCTGTTAGCACTCACCGCCTACGAGTGCTAATAATAGGGTCACCCCTGCCCCTTTTCAAGAGCAGGCCCAACGTTTTTTTCTGTCTCGGGAAAAGGCCGCTGAAACTCAACGCCCGTCCGGGCGATCGAGATGCCCCCACGACACAGGGCGGCCACGACGATCATAGGTGACGAGTTCCGCACGCGCCGGCTTGGCCACCGGGATCGCGAACTGGAGGGCTGTACGGCCCCGGGTACAGGCGCGCCTTTGCAGGGCAAGGCGAAACACGGTGTAACCCGGCACACCGGGCGCGGCATCGAACCCCGGCAAGGCATCCGGGTAAGCCTCCGCCTCCTTCCGGGTGACCAGCCGATAGCGAACCCGGCAAGCCGGATTGGCCCGACTGCCCGACCACTTCACAAAGGCCGGCGTCACCAACAGCCGGCCATAAATGGCCCTGGTCGCGCGGTCGCCCCCCTCCCAGGCGCCGAGCAACAAGGCATCATCCCCCCACGCGGGAGGCGCCACAAACAATGCGGCACCAAGCAGCAACCAGCTTCCGCGGCACACTCCAGCCAGCAAACCGGGACGAGTCATCAGACTTTTACCGGACGATTCCAGAGTTCGATCTCCTTGTTGCGGCGATTCACCAGCCCCTTCACGATCTTTCCGTTGTCCCGGACCCAGCGCAGCAGCTGGGCCGGAACCTGATCATGGTGCCCGGCGTTGAGCACCTTCAGCAAGGTACTGCTTGCAAAAGCGCTGCCCCCCACATTGAAGGCAAAGGAAACCAGCGCATCGAACTGATTCTGGTTCAGCGCAACCCTGACCCCACCGTTCACTGCGGCTTCGGCCGGGTCGAGATCCTGGTCGAGCAAGTCCCAGCATTGCTGCACGGTCAGCCCCTTGCGATAGACCACCGGCTTGCCCTTGATGATGATCTTGCCGGACATGCGCTCCGAGCGGGTCATCAGGTGGCCGATACCGATAGTCGGCGCCCCGCCGGAGTCCAGGTACTCGTTGAGATCCAGCCCCTCCCACTCCTGGAAGAGCGCCCGGCCGGACTGGCCGACTTGCATGTTTCCCATTTTCGTCTCCCCTTGCCCGAACAAGAAAATACCGGTCGCGATGTGGCACGCCTGTCCAGCCAATATAGATGCCGGAGGGCGCCGCCGACAGGCCGATAGCCCCTTCCCGGCAGCACCCGCCCCCGCTTTTCCCAAAACCCCGGAACAGCTATGTAAAACAATGTCTTGCGTGACACAAAGAAGCAATTGAGGACCTGAATGCTGATCAAACCCTTCTAGAATCGGCGCAGACATATTGCAACGCGGCGAACCGCATCGACGGCAGGCAAAAGACGCGCACGCCATCCGCTCCGCCCATGAACCACCGGGAGAACGTCCGCCATGTACGCCCAAACAGCCCTTCGTCTTTGCCATTCCGGCATGGATAGCCGTGCCCTTTACGCGTTCGAGATCTTTCTCTCGCGGATCGGCCCGAACGCCTGCCAAATCTCCGACGAGGGCGCGGCCGACGTCGCACTGATCGACGTGGACACCGAACTGGGGCCCTACCTGCTGAAAGGTCACCGCCTGCTCTACCCCTCGCGGCCGCTGATCGTCACCACCCAGGCCCCGGGAGGACGTCCCGACCCGCTGACCATCGAGGTTGCGAAGCCCATCGGGCTGACCGCCTTCTCGGCCGCCCTGACCAAGGTCCGCAGGCTGCTGCCGCCCTCTGCCATCAGCCTGCGGGATGTCGCCGAAGGCACCGAGCTGAACCTTGAAGCCATTCCCGACGAACTCCAGATCACCGACCTGCAAGCGCTTCAGGAAACGGGCACAGCACACACCCGGGCAGATCGGGGGCTCACGCTGCGCCAGATGGAGGAGCGCCTGTCCATTTTGTACGTAGGCTCCATGCCCGACGTGGACCTGGACAACCCGACAACCCACACCACCCTGTTCTACGCCCCCGAGAACTTTCTGCAGGGCGCCCTCGCCCGGGCCATTGCTCACGCCCGTGAAATCGACCGCCCCATGCGCATCAACGATGCCAGCGGCGCGGCCCTGTTCCTTGATCCACGCAGCGGGCTGGCCTACCCGACGCGCAGCGCCAACGCCATGCGCGCCCTCGCCCAGCTGCCAACCCGCGGCACCGTCTCGATGGCCCGCCTCGAGCCCCGCGATGCCCCGCTGCTCGACGGCCTCGTCAGCCGGCCGCTGGAAGCGCTGGAATGGGACCTGGCCCTGTGGGCATCCCGTGGCCGACTGCCCTGCGGCACCCACCTCGACCACCCGATCCGCCTGCACTGCTGGCCCAACCTGACCCGCCTGGCGGTGCCGCCGGAAGCCATGCGCATCGCCGGCCTGTGGTCGCGGGGCAGCATCAGTCTGCGCGAAACGGTACGCGTACTTGGCGTCCCCCAGCGCTACGTGTTCGCCTTCTACAGCGCCTGCCATGCCCTCGGCCTGGTGGAGCAGATCAGCCTGCCCTCCGCCTTGCCGGGGAGCCGCCTCGCCCCGGCAGCCGCCGCCCCGGCGCAACCCGCGCCGCCCCCACGCGGCCTCTTCAAACGTCTCCTCGGAAAACTGCTCGGCGCCCGGCTGAATGAGGATGCAACTGACTGAGGCTGGCCGGGGCCGGGGCCGGAGCCCTGCCAAAGATGCAAGCTTCGCGCAAGAAAGCAGACAGGTGAGCGACAGGGAAGCCTCCTAGACTGGCCAATCCGACCGATTCCGCCAGCAGGCATGCGCACCCCCAGCCCTCTCCTTCTCGCCGCACTCCTGTTGCCGCTGCCCTGCCTCGTGCAAGCGGCCGACGCAACCCGCCTGAGCCTTGCCGACGCCGAAAAGCGGCTGCTCGAAACCAACCCGGCCATCCTCCAGGCCAAGGCTGCGGTAGCCGGTGCCCGCGCCGGCATCGACATGGCCGGCGCCCGCCCCAACCCCACCCTCACCGCCTCCGTCACCAGCATCAATCCCTCGCGCAACAGCGGCGCAGCCTGGGACCGGCCGATGGACAGCGTGTTGCGCGTCGACCAGCTCCTCGAACGGGGCGACAAGCGCGACCTGCGCCTGCGTGCCGCCGA
>NZ_SDKK01000033.1:0-9923 GCF_008107625.1 Zoogloea oleivorans | reverse complement strand
GTCAAGGCCGGCGACGTGCTGGCCATCCTCGACGCGCCGGAACTCGGCACCGCCGCCGCCGACCTGGCCAAGGCCCGCGCCGACGCCGAGCAGAAAAAAGCCGCCCTGGCGCGCAGCCGCAGCCTCTTCGAAGCCGAAGTCGTGCCCCGCCGCGACCTCGAAGTCGCCCAGGCCGAATGGCACCAGGCCAGCGCCGAGGCCGACCGGGCCCGCCTGCGCCTGGCCAACCTCGTTCCTGGCGGCGGCATCACGGCCGGCAGCGAGCGCTACTCCCTGCGCACCCCGATCAGCGGCATCGTCGCCACCCGGCACATCAACCCGGGCATGGAAACCCGTCCCGACGCCCAGGAGCCACTCTTCGTCGTCACCGACATGAGCAAGCTGTCGGTGCTGGTGGACGTGCCCGAACGCGACCTGCCCCTCGTCACCGTCGGCAAGGCCGCCCAGGTAGACGTATCGGCCTACCCGCAGCGCAGCTTCGACGGCAAGGTCATCCAGGTCGCCCCGACCCTCGACCCGCAAACCCGCCGGGTGCAGGCACGGGTGGCGGTCGACAACCAGGAAGGGCTGCTCAAGCCCGAGATGTACGCCAAGGTCGCCCTGCTCGCCGACAACCGGGAAGCGCTGCCGAAGATCGCCATCGGCGCCCTGCTGGTGGAAGGTGTAAAGAACTTCGTCTTCGTCGAGCGCACCCCGGGCGTCTTCGAAAAACGCGAAGTCACCCTCGCCGTGCAGACCCGCAGCCACGCCTACGTATGGACCGGCATCAAGGCCGGCGACAAGGTGGTGAGCGTCGGCGCCCTGCTGCTCAACGCCGAACTGGCCAGCAGTTCCCGCTAAGGAGCGCCGACCACCATGTTCGACAATCTCATCACGGCCGTCCTGCGCCAGCGCGCCTTTGTCATCATCGCCGCGCTGGTCCTACTGGGCTATGGGCTGTACGCCTTCAACCAGATCACCATCGAAGCCTTCCCCGACGTACAGGACGTGCAGGTGCAGGTCGTCACCCAGGCCACCGGCCAGGCGCCGGAAGAAGTCGAGCGCACCGTCACCCTGCCCATCGAACGGGAAATGAGCGGCGTGCCCGGCCTGACCCAGCTGCGCTCGGTGTCGATCACCGGCCTGTCGGTGGTGACCCTCACCTTCAACGAGAAGACCGCCGACTACTTCGCCCGCCAGCAGGTGCTCGAGCGCCTGCAGACAGTAGCCCTGCCCGCCGGCATGCAGCCAGTGCTCGCCCCGCTGACCACCGCCGTGGGCGAAATCTACCGCTACGTGCTCGAAGCCCCGCCCGCCGCCGCCCAGGAAGAAGTCCGCGCGGTGCAGGACTGGACCGTCCGCCCGGCCCTGCGCATGGTCCCCGGCATCGCCGACGTGGTCAGCTTCGGCGGCGCGATCCGCGAGATGCAGGTGCGCATCGACCCGAACCTGCTGCGCAAGTACGCAGTCAGCCTCGACGAAGTCAGCCAGGCCCTTGCCGGCAGCAGCGCCAACGGCAGCGGCGGCCTCCTGCGGCGCGGCGACGAAGCCCTGGTGGTGCGTACCCTCGGCCTGTTCACCAACCTGGACGACGTACGCGACGTGGTCATCGTCGCCCGCGACAGCAAGCCGGTACGCATCGGCGACGTGGCCGAAGTGATCGCCGGCGCCCGCCCGCGCACCGGCATCGTCGCCTTCAACGACCGCGACGACGTGATCGAAGGCATCGTCCAGATGACCAAGGGCGGCAACGCCGCCAAGATCGTCGAAGCCCTGCGGATTAAGGTGGACGAAGTCAATGCGCGCCTGCCGGACGGCTACCGCCTGCGCCCGATCTACCAGCGCTCCGAACTGATCGCCCACACCGTGGCCACCGTCGGCGAGAACCTGCTGGTCGGCGCAATACTGGTCACCGCCATCCTGCTGGCCTTCCTGCGCAACCTGCGGGCGGCCATCATCGTTGCCGCGGTGATCCCGCTGTCGCTGATGTTCGCCTTCATCCTGATGCACGCCATGGGCGTATCAGCCAACCTGATCTCCCTCGGCGCGGTGGACTTCGGGGTCATCATCGACAGCGCGGTGGTGATGGTCGAAGCCCTGATGGTGCGCCTGGCGGTGGATGCCCACACCGAACACCACGGCATCACCTCGCCGATCGGCCGGCGCATGCACGCCCTCAAGCAAACCTGCGTCGAGCTGGGCGCGCCGATCATGTTCTCGAAGGCCATCATCATCGTGGCCTTCCTGCCCATCTTCACCTTCCAGCGCGTCGAAGGACGCATCTTCACACCAGTCGCCCTGACCCTCTCCTTCGCTCTGCTCGGCGGCCTGCTGCTGACCCTGACGCTGGTCCCGACGCTGCTCTCCTATGCCCTCAACAAGGACATGGCCGAGAAGGAAAGCGTCTGGCTGCACCGCCTGCAAACCGGCTACCGGGCGCTGCTGGTACGTCTCCAGCTGCGCCGCCGGGCCACCATCAGCGCCTCGGTGGCCACCCTGGTCGTGGCCCTGCTGCTGGCCCCGCTGCTTGGCTCGGAGTTCCTGCCCAAGCTCGACGAAGGCAACATCTGGCTGACCATCAGCCTGCCCCAGTCCTCCGCCCTCTCCAACACCAAGGAAATCGAGCGCAAGGTGCGCGCCGTGCTGTCGACTTACCCGGAGGTGAAGGCGGTCATCACCCACGTCGGCCGCCCCGACGACGGCACCGACCCCAAGGGCCCCAACAACATCGAAATCCTGGTGGACCTGAAACCCCACGACGAATGGCGCTTCGCCACCAAGGACGCGCTGGTGGACAGCATGTCGGCCAAACTGGCCACCATCCCCGGCCTGCCCACCAACTTCTCGCAGGTGATCCAGGACAGCGTGGAAGAATCCCTGTCCGGCGCCAAGGGCGAAATCGCCGTCAAGGTTTTCGGGCCAAACCTCGAAATGCTCGAAACCAAGGGTCGCCAGATCGCCAGCGTGCTCGACCGCATCCAGGGCTCCGCCGACGTGGCCGCCCTGCCGGTGGGCGGCCAGAGCGAAGTGGACATCCGTCTGCGCCGCGAAGCCCTGGCCCGCTACGGCATCCGCGTCACCGACGTCAATCTGATGATCCAGACCGCCCTCGGCGGCTCCGCAGTCAATGTCTTTTACGATGGCGAACGTCGCTACGACGTAACCCTGCGCTTCGGCCCCAACTTCCGCGACCAGGTGGACGACATTGCCAACCTGCCGGTGGCCCTGCCCGACGGCAAGGGCAGCATTCCGCTGGGCGACCTGGCCGACGTGGAACTCCGCCAGGGCGCCTCGCGCATCCAGCGCGAAGCCGGCAGCCGCAACGTCATCGTCAAGGCCAACCTGCGCGGCCGCGACCAGGGCAGCTTCGTCGCCGAAGCCCAGAAAAAGGTTGCCGCCGAAGTCGCCCTGCCGGCCGGCTACACCCTCACCTGGGGCGGCCAGTTCGAGAACCAGCAACGCGCCATGGGACGCCTGAAAGTCATCGTCCCGATCACCCTCGGGCTGATCTTCTCGCTGCTCTTCTGGGCCTTCCGCGACATCCGCCCGGCCCTGCTGGTGCTGGCCATGGTGCCCTTCACGCTGATCGGCGGCTTTGCCGGACTCGGCTTCGCCGGCCTCCACCTGTCAGTGTCGGCGGCGGTGGGCTTCATCGCGGTAGCCGGCATCTCGGTGCAGAATGGTGTGATCATGGTTGAACAAGTCATCGAAATCGCCCGCCGCGGCGCCCCCCGTTCCGAGGCCATCCTCGACGGCGCCATGCTGCGCCTGCGCCCCATCGTCATGACTGCCCTGATGGCCGGCCTCGGCCTCCTGCCGGCAGCCCTGTCGCACGGCATCGGCTCGGAAACCCAGCGCCCCTTCGCCGTGGTGATCGTCGGCGGCATCGTCAGCGCCACCCTCTTCACCCTGCTGCTGCTGCCCGTGCTGTTGTCCTTCGGCGGCCCTGACAGGCCAGCAGCAAAACGGAACTGAAGATGCGCGTCCTGATCGTCGAAGACGACCCCCTGCTGGCCGATGGCGTCGCCCAGCTCCTGCGCGGCAGCGGCCTGACCGCCGACTACGTAGGCAGCGCCGAACTCGCCGAAGCGGCCCTCGCCACCGAGCAGTTCGACCTGCTGGTGCTCGACATCGGCCTGCCCGGCATGGACGGCCTGGAGCTGCTGAGCCGCCTGCGGGCCCGCCACAACCCGGTGCACGTGCTCATGCTGACCGCCCGCGACGCCCTCAACGAGCGGGTCCGCGGCCTCAACCTGGGCGCCGACGACTACCTCACCAAACCCTTCGCCGCCGTCGAACTGATCGCCCGCGTCAATGCCCTCGTCCGGCGCAGCCGCGGCCAGGGCGCCCAGCGCCGCGAGTTCGGCCCCCTCACCCTCGACGAGGACGCCCACCGGGCCTGGCTGGGCGGTCAGCCCCTCGACCTGCCCCGGCGGGAATGGGCGATCCTGCTGTTCCTTCTCGACAACCTGGAGCGGGTGCTCAGCAAGGAGCGCATCGTCGCCGCCGTATGCACCTGGGACCAGGACATGAGCGTGAATGCCGTCGAAGTCTATATCTCGCGCCTGCGCACCAAGCTCGAACCGGCCGGGATCCGCATCCGCACGGTGCGCGGACTGGGCTACATGCTCGAAGGCCTGACCCATGACCCGAAGCCTGCGTAAGGCGCTGCTGCAGTGGCTGCTGCTGCCCGCCGGGCTGGCCCTCATCACCTTTCTGCCGCTGGCCTTCCACCTGGTGCACCAACCGGCCATGGAGGCCCTTGACCGGGCCCTCGCCGACGCCAGCCTGGCCCTCGTTCCGCACCTGGAAGTGGTCGACGGCAAACCACGCTTCGTCTTCCCTGCCGCCGCCGAACAAGTCCTGCGCGCCGACCGGGTGGATGACATCTACTATCTGGTTCTCGGCCCCAACGACCGCTTCGTGGCGGGCGATGCCGGCCTGCCCCATGAGCCCCCCGACGGCGAAGACAGCCACGCCGACCGGGTCAGCTTCTACTCCCATTTCCGCGACCACCCGATCCGCGTCAGCGCCGTCCGCCGCACCATCTCCGGCGAGCCCTTCGTCTTCGTCACCGCCGAAACCACCCGCAAGCGCGACCAGTTGCGTGTCGACCTGGCTTTTGCGCTGATCCTGCCGCTGATCTTCTTCGCCGGCGCCACCGGACTCACCATCTGGTTCGGCATCCGCCACGCCCTGCTCCCCGTCGAAGACATCCGGCGCGCCCTCCACGGCATGGAGCACCGCGCCATGAAACCCCTCGACGCCGCCTCCGCCCCCGGCGAAATCCGCCCGCTGGTCGAAGAATTCAACCTCGCCCTCGAACGCCTGGAACAGGCCTCCGATGCCCAGCAACGCTTCGTCGCCAACGCCGCCCATCAGTTGCGCACCCCGCTGGCCGGCATCCGCACCCAGCTCGAACTGCTGCAGCGGGAACCCGACGCCACCGAACGGGAAACCCGCAGCCACCAGTGCATCGGCGCTATCGAGCGCCTTGGCCACCTGATCAACCAGATGCTGGTGCTGCTGTCGGCCGAACCCGGCGGACGTCATGCCGGCCTGGCCGAAGCCCTCGACGTGCCCGAGCTGATCCGCGAACGCAGCCCGGAATGGATTCGCCTGGCCGAAACCCAGGGCATCGACCTGGGTTTCGAGCTGGAACCCGCCCGCGTCACCGGCGACGGCCTGCTCCTCGGCGAGATGGTCGCCAACCTGGTGGTGAATGCCCTCAACTACACCCCGGCCAGCGGCGAAGTCACGATCCGCAGCCGCGAAGCCGGCGGGCAGGCCATCATCGAAGTGGAGGACAACGGCCCCGGCATTCCGCCCGAAGCCCGGGAACAGGTCTTTGAACGCTTCTTCCGCCTGCCTTCTGCCAGCAGCCCGGGCAGCGGGCTCGGTCTGGCCATCGTGCGGGAAATCGCCCACGGTTTCGGCGGTGAAGTGAGCATCCAGACACCACCCGGCGGGCGCGGCGCGCTGCTGCAAGTGCGCCTGCCCGCAAGTAACCGCCACAGCCCCTCGTCCTGAGCGCCCAGCAGTCCACAACAGCACACCCATTTTGTGCATTGCTGCGCAAACCGGGACCATCGGGGCCGGGCCACGATTTACAAAATGGAGGGAGGTCGTCATTATTGGCGAGCAAGCCATCCATCATGACGACCTTATCCGGGGCATTCATCACGTCGTCCTTCCAGGCACCCTGCCGGAAAAACGAGGATTGCCCCGACAGCATTGCAGCAGGCTGGGAATACCAAAACACAGGCCCGAGATGGGAAACTCGATACAAGATCCGACAGTCGCCGGCTACATGGGCGCGGCCGACAGGCAGCTGTTTTACTGCTACCACGCTCCCCAGGGAGCCAGCACCCGTCCCTTCGGCGTCGTTCTTTGCCCGCCGGCCGGGCGTGAGTATGTATTCGCCCACCGCACCTTCCGGCAACTGGCCACCCGCCTGTCGCGGGCGGGTTTTCCCGTGCTGCGCTTCGACTACTTTGCCAGCGGCGACTCGGCCGGCGAAGACGACGAGGGCAGCGTCGAGCAATGGCTGGACGACATCGCCAGCGCCATCGACACCTTCCGCAACCACACGGCGGGCGCCCGTGTGTGCCTGGCCGGCTTTCGCATCGGCGCCAGTCTGGCCGCCCTGCATGCGGCCACCCACCAGGACGTGGACAGCCTGATCCTGTGGGACCCGGTAATCAGCGGGGAGCGTTACGTGGATGGTCTTCTTGCCGATCACGAACACTTTCTGCGCCTGCGCCTGTGGCGCGAAAAAACAGCCATGGGCGCCGACGGCGTGCGCGAGATCGTCGGCTTTCTGCTCTCCCCGCGCCTCGAAAGCGGCCTGCGCAGCATCAGGCTCGACACGCTACCAGCGCCAGCCCGGCGCGCCCTGCTGATGAGCAGCAGCCCGACGGCCGACCCCGAACGTTTCGGCGAGCATCTCGAAGCCCTCGGCATGCAGATCGACCGCCAACACGTGGCGTGGCCCGAATTCTGGACCGGCAATGAAGAACTGGATGACGTCCTGATGCCGCCCGCCCGCGTGCTGCAGGCCATCGTCGGCTGGGCCCAGGGCCAGGAAGTGCCGGCATGAACGAACACGCTCTGCGCTTTGGCGACAACGGCAACCTGATCGGCATCTATACCGCGACCAGCCACCCCGCCACCCGGCCCGGCATCGTGCTGGTGAACTCCGGCGTGATCCACCGCACCGGCCCCAACCGGCTGTACGTCAACATCGCCCGCCAGCTGGCGGCGGCCGGCTATCCGGTACTGCGCTTCGATCTCTCGGCGATTGGCGACAGCAGCCCGCGCGGCGACGCCGTGAGCTTCGAGAAAAGCGCCATCAGCGAAACATCGGCGGCCATGGCAGCCCTCGGCACCCACAGCGGCGCCACCGGCTTCATCCTGTGCGGCATCTGCTCGGGTGCCGACATCGCCTTCCTGACCGCCCGCGACAACCCCGCGGTGGTCGGCGCCGTACTCATCAATGGCCGCGGCCTGCACAGCGTCACCGACAACTCCGGCGACGACGGCATCGAGACCCACGCCAGCACCCTCGGCTCCGACGCCTCGGCCCGCTACCTGCTCAAGAGCGCCCTCTTCAACCCGAAGAGCTGGCGCAAGCTGATCAGCGGCCAAGTCAATTACCTGGAACTGCTGCGCCTTCTCGGCGGCGAACTGCTGCGCCCCATGGCCCCCCGCGAGTCGAGACCGGACAGCGCGCCGGCACTGCACGCAGCCTTCCATCAGGTCCTCGGCCGCGGCACCGCGCTGCTGATGGTGTATTCGGAAGGCGATCTGGCCCTCGACTACATGAAGCTGATGTTCGGCAAGGAGATCAAAAAGTTCGCGGCCTATGCCAACTTCGGCGAAGTGCACCTGCCCGGCGCCGATCACACCTTCACCCCGCGCCACAGCCGGGACGAACTGATTGCCACCCTGCGCAACTGGGCCGATGCCCGCTTCACCCACTGAAACGTCGCAGCCCGTCACGTCAGCAAGCCTGGCGGCGGGAAACGCGTCGTTCCCGCCCCTTGCCGGCGACGAACTCCAGCTCTGGCGATTTCCCCTGCCGCTGCCCGACAGCCCCTTGCGCAGGGCCGTCGAAAGTCTCCCCAACGCCACCGAACACGCCCGCGCCGGGCGCCTGGTCTTTGCCGCCGACCGCCTGCGCCAGTTGCACAGCCGCGGCCTGCTGCGACTCCTGCTCGGCGCCAGCCTGGGCCACCCGCCCCACAGCCTGCGCTTCGTCGCCAACCCCCATGGCAAACCGACGCTGGCCGATGCCCCCGAGCTGCATTTCAATCTGTCCCATTGCCACGACCGGGCCCTCATCGGCCTCACCCGTGCGGCCCCCATCGGCGTGGACGTGGAGCGCATCCGCCCACTCGCCGACCGCGACGCCCTCATCGCCCACTGCTTCAGCCCTGCCGAACAAGCCTGGCTGGCCGGCCGGCTCGCAAGCAGCCGGGAACCTGACTTCTTCCGCATCTGGACCGCCAAGGAAGCCGTCCTCAAGGCCCTCGGCAGCGGCCTCGCCACCGCGCCGGAAAGCCTCACCATCCACCTCGCGGAAAACGGCGACAAATGCGCTGGAGTGGATGGCGCACCGGGCCCGTGGACGCTTTTCACCCACAGCCCGGAACCCGCGCATGTCATGACAACGGCCGTCCGCGCCCTCCTCGCGCCGGGCCGGATCCGCCAGTTTCACCTGACCGACGACGCTTGCCCGGCCTGGATGGACAACGGCACCTCAGTACAGCAAGACACATTTCACGGAAACCCCTAAATGGCGGCCCCACCGCCCCGGCGGAGCTGCCCAAAGGGGTGGCTGGCAGGGTAGGATAATGGTAGTCGGATAGGCATGAACCTGACGCCCTCCGGTTCCGGAGTGCAGAGCAGGCAACAACCGACCGCAATGGCGCTGCGGCGCATTCCCACAAGATCACATCAAGACTGCCGGGGCCGGAGGGGCTATGTCGCATGTAATTTCAGAGACGGAAGGTCGCGGCGGCGTCCAGCAGTCTGAATCCGGCCACAACCAGGCACCGGCCTGGTCGTACGCCCAGGAGCGCAACTGGTTCCTCGAACAAGCCTATCCGGGCCATGCCCAGCACCGCCATGCCATCGGCGCGACCATCGCCGGCCCCCTTGACGTGGATGCCCTGCGCGCGGCACTGCATCGTGTTTGCGCCCGTCATGACATTTTCCAGCGCAGCTTCGGCCCGGGCGCCAGCGTGCCCGCCAGCCCGACGCTGACCCTCGACAGCCTCTCCGGCGAAGACACCCGCACCCGCTGGATCGCCGAACGCAGTGGCACGCCTTTCAACCCGGCCAGCGAGCCCATGCTGCGCGCCCACCTGCTGCGCATCCGCACCGACGAGCACGTCTTGCTGCTGGTGGCCCACCGCTACCTCCTCGACGAAGAAGGCCTCGGCCTGCTGCTGCACGAGATCGCCGCCGACCTCGCCGGCACGCTGCCCGACGAGCCGGCCCGCCCGCGTTTCGCCGACTTCATCGACACCCAGCGCCACAACCCGCAGCACACCGAGCACCTCGCCCACTGGCGCAGCAGCCTGGCCGGCGCGGCACCGGTGCTCGAACTGCCCACCGACCTGCCCCGCCCGCCCATCCAGGCCTACGCCGGCGCCAGCCTGCCCGTCGATCTGCCGGACGACCTCACCGCCCGTCTGCGCAGCCTGGCCAACCGCCACGGCGTGGATCTGCAGGCCGTGCTGCTGGCTGCCTTCGCCACCCTGCTGCAGCGCCACAGCGGCCAGGGCGATCTGGTCATCGGCCTGCGCAGCAGCTACCGTATCAACCCGGCCCTCGCCCGCCTCGTCGGCCCCCTCGACAACACCCTGGCCCTGCGCCTCGACCTCTCTGCCGACCCGGCCAGCAACGCCCTGCTGCAGCTCACCGGCAGCGCCCTCGAC
>NZ_SDKK01000090.1 GCF_008107625.1 Zoogloea oleivorans | reverse complement strand
GGCGACGACTTCGAGGGCGGCGCCGTCGGCCAGCGCGAGGCCGGCCAGTTGCAGACGCGCCCGCAAGGCGGCCGAAGGCGTGCCGCCGGCGTCGAGGGCGGCGGCGAAGGTGGGCTCGATGGCGCCGATCTGTACGCCGGGGGCCGCCGCCGGCGCGCCGAAGACGTTCTCGCGGTAGAGCCGCGGCAGGTACTGGTCGCGGTAGGAAAAGCGGCTGGCATAGGCGCGCAGGGCGGCGATGTGCGGGCCGACGCGGCGGTCGCCGAACAGCTCGATGCGCACCCACAGGTAGCGGCCGCTGAGGCTGCGTACCTGGCGGAGGGGGTTCTGGATCAGCACTGACAGCAGCCCGGCGTAACCGGGTTTGTGCGCCCACGGACCCAGGCCGGGGTGGGCCGGCAGTTCGGAAGGGGCGTGCTCCCAGGCGGCGCGGGGCGTGTGGGGGGCGACCGCGCCGGGAACGTCGCCGAAGTGGTGGGGCAGCCAGGCTTCAGCGTCGGCCGCGTCCGGCGGGCTCGGCTCGGCGGTGGCGGCGAGCCATACGATGAAGCCGGCGTGGGCGGGCAGTTGTGCTTCGGCGTACAGCCGGTGCCACACGGTTTGCGCGGCGCCGCTGTCGATCAGGTGCGCATCGGTGCCATTGAAGTTTGCCGCTTCGCCGTGACGGGCGAGGTTGGCGATGGACAGCCGGTGCAGCGGCGCGGTGCCGCGCTGGCCCGGAGCGAGTTCCCGTGGGTAATGGGGCGGGCCGTCGAGGCGGTGGGCGAAGGGGGCTTCGACGGCGTCGTCGGCCAGCGGGTAGATTTCGCCACCAGGCGGGATACGGTGGGCTTCGTCGGCGACATCCAGGTGGAAGGCCGGGGCGTCGCCACGGCCGGGCAGCCGCACCACGAGCTGTGTGGCGTCGATCCATTCGAGGGCGTAGGCGTAGCGCGCGCCGACCAGCTCGAAGGCCGCCTGCAGGCGCTCGGTGCGGGTGTCGAGGCGGCGCAACCGGGCTTCGCCGTCACCGACCCAGCTCAACAGGGCGAGCCCCGCCGTGGGGTGGCAGGCCAGTGCCAGCGCCCGTTCGCCCACCGGCCAGACTGGGCCGTCGAGCAGCCGCAGCATTGGCGGGTGGCAGTTTTCCGGGTTGGGCCTGAAGACCGTGCCGGCGTAGTCCACGAAGGGGCCGAGGGGCAGCGGGCTGCCGCTGAGGCGGGCAAGGCGCCCGCTCGATTGTTCGAGCACCCACACGCCGCCGTCGGGGCTGGCGGCCAGCCGCCAGGGCACGAAGCCGCTGACCGTCACGCTGACATCCGCCCAGCGGCCGCGCAGGTCGTGCATCACGATGGCGTCGGTGAGGGCGGCGTAGAGCACGCCGTCGAAGCCCACGACGATATCGCTCGGCGTGCTGGCCAGCGGCAGGCTGACGGCTTCGTCGGGCAGGTGGCTGCGCGCCACGATGGCGCCGGCAGCAGGGTTCCAGTAAGCCACGCCGCCCAGGCTGTCGACGGTGCGCGGCACCCGTTCGAGGGCCGAGCTGGCGGTGGCCAGGGCCGCTGTCGGGTCGGCCGGGGCGGGCAG
>NZ_SDKK01000104.1 GCF_008107625.1 Zoogloea oleivorans | reverse complement strand
CATCCTGCGCGACATCACCGTCAACCTGGGCTGCCCGGTGCGTGGCCGGCGGGTCCTGCTCCTGGGCGCCGGTGGCGCTGCGCGGGGCACCATCCTGCCGCTGCTGGAGGCCAGCCCGGCGACCCTGGTGATCGCCAACCGCACCGCCGCCAAGGCCCACGAACTGGCCGCTGAATTCGCCGGCAGCAGCCATGCCGGACTGATCGGCTGCGCCCTGGCCGAACTGGCCGGACTGCAGTTCGACGTGGTCATCAACGCCACCAGCGCCAGCCTGTCGGATGCAGTGCCCGACCTGCCCACCGGGCTGTATGCCCACGGCAGCCTGGCCTACGACATGATGTACGGCAAGGGCGACACCCCGTTCATGACCGCTGCCCGTCAACAGGGCGCCAGCCGCAGCGCGGACGGCCTCGGCATGCTCGTCGAGCAAGCCGCCGAAAGTTTCCTGCTGTGGCGCGGCATCCGGCCGAGTACAGCGCCGGTACTTGCCGAAATGCGGGCCTCGATCTGAACGCCGGGCGATGAAGACCCTCTGGCACTGGACCAAACGCGCCCTGCTGGGCCTGGTGCTGCTCTTCGTCGCCTACCAGCTGTGGCTGCTCGGCCACGTACTGTGGTGGAAGTGGGTGCCGCCGTCCGAGACCAGCTTCATGAGCCTGCGCCTGGGCGAGCTCAACGCCCAGCAGCCGGACGCCGAACTGCGCTACCGCTGGGTGCCCTACGAACGGATCTCCATCCACCTCAAGCGCGCCGTGATTGCCGCCGAGGACGACAAGTTCGTCGACCACGAAGGCTTCGACTGGGACGGCATCCAGAAGGCCATCGAGAAAAACCAGAAAAAGGGCAAGGCCGTGGCCGGCGGCTCGACGATCAGTCAGCAGCTCGCCAAGAACCTCTTCCTGTCGCCCTCGCGCAGCTACTTTCGCAAGGCCGAGGAAGCCATCATCACGGTGATGATCGAAACCCTGTGGGACAAGCGGCGCATCCTCGAGGTCTATCTCAACGTGGTCGAATGGGGCAACGGCATCTTCGGCTGCGAAGCCGCGGCGCAGCGCTATTTCAAGATTTCGGCTGCCCAGCTGGCCCCCGCCCAGTCGGCCCGGCTGGCCGTCATGCTG
>NZ_SDKK01000089.1 GCF_008107625.1 Zoogloea oleivorans | reverse complement strand
CCCGGACACCACCGGCCAGCAGCCAGCCCGCGCACAGCCCGTCGCTCGTCGCCGCAGGCGTGCGTCCCGGCCCGCTGCGGCCCTCACCGCAAGGCCCCGGACACCGCGGGCCGTTGTCGCCTCACTCCCGTCCATCCCCCTTGTCACAGCCCGCGTCGCAGGCACGCCCCGGACTCGACGAGCAAGCACTTCCCGCAGCCCGCCCGGCCATTGAACCCACGCCACCGTCAGCATGGACCTTTGACGGCATCGCGACCTCGGCGGGCGGCCTGCTCTTTCTGCTGCCGGTGCTCGCCCGCCTGGGCTACCCGGGCTGGCTGGCGGCACAGCCGGCGTGGGGCCGGGCAGACCTGCCGCGGCAGGTTTTCGCCGAAGTTCTGGCGCGCTTGTCCATCGCCGCTGACGATCCGGCCTGGCTCCTCGCCAAGCGGGCCTGGCCCGCCATCCCGCCCCGCCATTTTGTGGCGCCCGCCGCCTGGCACAGCCAGCTCGCCAGCGGCACGGGCCCACTACGCCTGGGCCACAGCGAAACAACCCACATCCTGTGGGACGCCTCCGGCCGCCTGCCCCTCGGCGCCTGGCAAGGCCCCTGCCCGCGCCCTTTGCAGCCGGCCCGGCAACGGGCCATCCCGACAACAGACAGCCCTGCCGACAGCATCGTCGCCCTCGCCACCCGCGCATGGCTCACCGCCTGCCGGCGCTGGCTGCGCCGCCACGCCGGCATCGGCATTGCCGATCTCGTGCAGCGCCCGGCCGAACTGGCCACCACACCAACACACCTCGATCTTTTCTTCACCCTCGCCCAGGCCGACCTACGCCTGCGCCGCCCGGGCCTCGACCTGGACCCCGGCTGGCTGCCCTGGTTCGGCCGGGTCGTGAGCTTCCACTACCGCCCGGGGCGGGGCCCATGAACGCCCCCGGGCAACACCTCGCCCTGCCCCTCTCGGGCCTGATCTTCGCGCTGCTGGCCCCCGGCAGCGGCGAAAGCGACGCCGAGGCCCAATGGCTCAACGACTGGCAGGCCCGCCTGCTCAGCCGGCCCGGCGAACCGGCGCTGGCCTGGCAAGACTGGTGCGACACCCCGCCGCCGGCCGACTTGCGCCTCCACGGTCTGGTCAGCCGGCTCGGCCTGAGCTGCGCCGAAACCCTGGCCTTGGCCCTCGCCGCGAGCGTCGAACTCGACGTGATGGCCGGCCGGGTCGTGGCCTGGCTGCAAAGCCCGACCGGCGGCGCCCGCCCCACAGCGGGCCTCGTCATGACCCTTGCCGCCAGCCTCGACGGTGGCGCCCCCGAACATCACCTGGCGTCCCTGATCGCCGGCCCGGCACGCGACTGCGGCCTGCTGCAGCTCGAAGGCGACACCCGTCCGCTGCCCGAAACCGCCTTGCGCACCCCGCCGCCGGTGGCCCTCGCACTGGCCGACCTGCCCTCCGGCTGGCCCGGCGTACAGGTCGGGCTGAGTGATCCGCCGGCGCTGCCACCGTCCCTGCTGGCGCAGGCCGCGCGTTACGCCGCCGCGCTGACCAGCAATCCGCAAGCCCTGGCGATCCGCTGCGGCCACCCGCGGGAGGCGCGGGCCGTCGCCCGGGTCCTCGCCGAAGCGCTGGGTCGCGAAGCCGCCTTCATCGGCAGCGACGCACCGGCCGGCCTCGGAAGCTGGCTGGAAC
>NZ_SDKK01000081.1 GCF_008107625.1 Zoogloea oleivorans | reverse complement strand
CAATTGATCAGGGGTTCCCTTGATATCCACCCCTATGGAGTCCGCAAGATACTGTCTAACCTTCTTCTTCTCGGACAGCATCAAATCCATTGCTGGCGTATAGACATCTAATCCTCGATGCTTGGCAAGCTGTAGCAGCACGGTAGGTGCACAAGCCTCAACGTCATAGTTATATAGCAGCCCATGCCGTGCAAAAATGGTCTTCTTGTGGATCTTCTTGATATTCTGGAGTGGATGCCATAGACGTTGACTCTTGTCGTTATAATCAAATTCCATTGCCTTTAGTTCCTTGCCGTAACTTCTCATCACCAGTTCATTGATAAGCGTGTTGTCAAATACAACATCCTTCTTAGTCTCATACATTACCCTCTTGGGATTCTTCTTGATGTAGGTTTCAAAGCTTGGCACTCGATCACCCCTTAGCACCTTCCTTAAGTAGGTATAAACAGCAGGGTCATAGGTCCATTCCTTTAGCTTTGTTGTATCTGGCACATACAAATCATCAGTGCAGATTAAAAGATTCTCTCTAAGCCAATTTCCAAGATCGTTTTTCCCGTAGAAGTATTTTATAGCTTCGTGTGACCATGGCTTAGACTTCTTTAGAGATAGATTTACCACTGTCCCGAATAGTGCTTTTTCTATTCTTTCTCTGACCCTCTTGTCCACAAAATTTGGTTTATAATTTTTCTTATTATTCATCGCCTAAATAGTCCTATTAAGTTTTTCTCCTTGTGAGTGGGTTGATTTGGGTCTGGATATTCGCGTATCCAGACCTTATTTATTTTTAAGCTGCCAGTAAAAAATCGTCATTTCTTTCACTTTCGGCAATCAGCCAATCGTTATAAGCATCTCTATCTTCAGTTGAAAGGCTATGTTCAACGTAAAATCTTTCACCTACAACAGATAAGACCTTTTTGCATCTTTCGTGGCATGCCTGATATTTGTTTGTGTAATAGCCTATGTGTTTAAATTTCCCGTTAGAGTCTATGTAGCTTGCACGCCACTTGTTTGATTTTTTGTGCCAACACACACCAACTAAGCCAGAAGTATTATTTGAATGTTTAGTTATCTTTTGAAGATTTTGCTTCTGACTGACAACCTGAAGATTTTCAATTCGATTATTAGCCGGATTCCCATCGATATGATCCACCACCACATCAGCGGACAAGTCTCCTTTGTGAAATTGGTAGATTAGTCGATGAAGTCTGTAAATCTTTCTATCAATCGTTACGGTTGTATAACCAGTTTTCTTGAGACTCCCGGCAACGTCTCCAATATTAATTTTTTGTCGTGATACTTTCCAAAACAATTTTCCATCAGAGCAATCGAATAATCTCCGAAGTTCTATTTGACTCGGAATTTCCTTCGTTACTGCACGTGTTTTATTAATACTCATAGGTTTTTCCTTTAGATTTTTTTGCCTTTCTCCTATTGAGCTTGCCTGTGTTGTTAAAAATTACTTACTAAAAATACTAAGAATGTGGATGATCCCACTGAATGTAATCGGGACCATAACCAACACAACCAGCATCAAACGATATTTTTTAATGAAACTCATAGACTGCCCTCCTTGATAATTTTTCCGTAATGACAGATCACGAGCGAAAAAACGCGGTTGACGCTAATGTCTTTGTTTGTTTCCGCCATCATCATGCGCTGGATTGTTTTGATAACATCAAACGCATCGACACTAAAAGTTACACTGCGCGTTACAGGTAGTTGGTTAAGGTTTTCGTTGATGTTCTCCAGCGCCTCAGTAATTTGTTTATTTTTCATTTTCACTCCCATTAGACGTAAAAAAAGCCGCATTTTCCAAAACGGAAAACCGGCTATGTATTTTTGACTGCTATGTCAACATTACGTTTATCGGTTTTTCGTTTTGCCCTTTCGGCTAATTTACTACTATTCAAATTTACAAGCGTTATTGCTTGCACTGCTGTTACGACAAAATAATTTAGAACTTTAGGTGATTATCCGGATTAATTCCACTGTCTAATCTATTTAGGCATCAAGTTTGAGAAAACAGACATTTTCATTTCACATTATGAAAAATAACTTGAAAACCCGCGTGTTTGCTGGGAAAAATATATTTGTATTTCTACTATTTTTCCATCAACTCAGCCCCACGGGCATCATTAAGGAAGCTCTGATCAATTCAGAGCCGGTAAAATACTACTAAAGCCATAAAGCATCGTACTCCCATGAAGCAAGCCACCTTCGCCTCCCTGGCCTTCGAGCAAAAGAAGAAACAG
>NZ_SDKK01000075.1 GCF_008107625.1 Zoogloea oleivorans | reverse complement strand
CAGCTCGGCGGCCTTGCCGGTGTAGCTGCCCGGGGTCATCTGCATCAGGCGGGCCTTTTCGGCTTCGGGGATGGCCAGGGTGCCGATAAATTCCTGCAGCGCTTCCTTGGTGATGCCCTTGCCACGGGTCAGTTCCTTGAGCTGCTCGTAGGGATTGGCGATGCCATAGCGACGCATGACGGTCTGGATCGGCTCGGCCAGCACTTCCCAGCAGGCGTCCAGGTCGGCCGCCAGACGGGCCGGTTCGGCTTCCAGCTTGCCGAGGCCGCGCAGGCAGGAATCGTAGGCCAGCACGGCGTAACCGAAAGCCACGCCCATGTTGCGCAGCACGGTGGAGTCGGTCAGGTCGCGCTGCATGCGCGACACCGGCAGCTTGTCGGCCAGGTGGCGCAGCACGCTGTTGGCCAGGCCCAGATTGCCTTCGGCGTTCTCGAAGTCGATCGGGTTGACCTTGTGCGGCATGGTCGAGGAACCGATCTCGCCGGCCTTCAGCTTCTGCTTGAAGTAGCCCAGCGAGATGTACATCCAGATGTCGCGGCAGATATCGAGGACGATGGTGTTGGCGCGGGCGGTGGCGTCGAACAGCTCGGCCATCGCATCGTGGGGTTCGATCTGGATGGTGTAGGGGTTGAAGGCGAGGCCGAGGGATTCGACGAAGCGGCCATTGAAGCCTTCCCAGTCGAATTCGGGGTAGGCCGACAGGTGGGCGTTATAGTTGCCGACAGCGCCGTTGAACTTGGCGGTCAGCTCGACGCTGGCGATGGACTTGCGCACGCGGCGCAGGCGATACACCACGTTGGCCATTTCCTTGCCGAGGGTGGTCGGGCTGGCGGGCTGGCCGTGGGTGCGGGCGAGCATCGGCAGGTCGGCCAGCTGGTGAGCCAGTTCGACCAGGCGGTCGATGATCTTGTCGAGAGCCGGCAGCAGCACGGTGTCGCGGCCGTCGCGCAGCATCAGCGCGTGGGAGACGTTGTTGATGTCTTCGGAAGTACACCCGAAGTGGATGAACTCGGTGACCTTCATCACCTCGACGTTATGGCCCAGACGCTCCTTGAGCCAGTATTCCATAGCCTTCACGTCATGGTTGGTGGTCGCTTCGATGGCCTTCACGGCCTCGCCGTCGGCGACCGAGAAAGCGGCGATCACGTCATCCAGCTCGGCCACGGTGGCGGCGGAAAACGGGGCGATCTCGGCCAGAGCAGGTTCGGCGGCGAGGGCCTTGAGCCACTCGACTTCGACCTTGACCCGGTTGCGGATCAGGCCGAATTCGCTGAAATGCCCGCGCAGGGCGGAAACCTTGGATTCGTAGCGACCGTCGAGGGGCGACAGCGCGGTGATGGGCTGGAGATTCATGCGGAAAGCCTTCGGAGCGAAAAAGCAAAGTCCGCCATTTTACCGCCTCGGAGGGCGTCGCGCCGATGATAAAATCCGGACTCCCCCAACTGCAGTGGATGATCATGGGCAAAGGCTCTCAACAACTCGAACGCTTCATTTTCTGGAGTCGCTGGCTCCAGGCGCCGCTTTACCTGGGCCTGGTTGTCGCGCAGGGCATCTACGTGTGGCTGTTCATGGCCGAACTGGGCCATCTGGTCGGCTCGGTCTTCGCGTCCGGCGGTCACATCAGCGAAACCGAAACCATGCTGGTGGTGCTCGGCCTGATCGACGTGGTGATGATCGCCAACCTGCTGATCATGGTGATCATCGGCGGCTACGAGACCTTCGTCTCGCGCCTCGACCTCGAAGGCCACCCGGATCAGCCCGAATGGCTGTCCCACGTGAACGCCGGCGTACTCAAGATCAAGCTGTCCACCGCCATCATCGGCATCTCCTCGATCCACCTGCTCAAGACCTTCATCAACGCCAGCAACCTGGCCGAGCACACGATCAAGTGGCAGGTGATCATCCATTTGGTGTTCCTCCTGTCCGCCCTCGCCATGGCCTACGTGGACAAGATGATGAACCAGACCGTTTTGCTGTCAAAACACTAAAAGAGGGAGCTTCACGCATGACCGCCATCAAACAGGAAGACCTGATCCAGTCCGTTGCGGACGCCTTCCAGTACATCAGCTACTACCATCCGCTGGACTACATCAAGGCCCTCGGCGAAGCCTATGAGCGCGAGGAATCCCCCGCTGCCAAGGACGCCATCGCCCAGATTTTGACCAACTCGCGCATGTCCGCCGAGGGCCACCGCCCGATCTGCCAGGACACCGGTATCGGCATGGTCTTCATCAAGGTCGGCATGCAGGTCACCTGGCCGGACGCCACCATGAGCGTCCAGCAGATGATCGACGAAGGCGTACGTCGCGCCTACGGCAACCCGGACAACCCCCTGCGCGCCTCGGTGCTGGCCGATCCGGCCGGTGCCCGCAAGAACACCAAGGACAACACCCCGGCAGTGGTCCACTTCGAGCTCGTCCCCGGCCATCACGTGGAAGTGATCTGCGCGGCCAAGGGCGGCGGCTCCGAAGCCAAGTCCAAGTTCGCCATGCTCAACCCGTCCGACGACCTGGTGGACTGGGTCCTCAAGAAGATCCCCGAAATGGGCGCCGGCTGGTGTCCGCCGGGCATCATCGGCATCGGCATCGGCGGCACGCCCGAAAAGGCCATGCTGCTGGCCAAGGAATCCATCATGGCGCCGGTGGACATCCATGAGCTGAAGGCCAAGGCCGCCACTGGCGCCAAGCTGACCCGCCCGGAAGAGCTGCGCCTCGAACTGATGGAAAAGATCAACGCGCTCGGCGTTGGTGCCCAGGGCCTCGGCGGCCTGACCACCGTGCTCGACGTGAAGGTGCTCGACTACCCCTGTCACGCCGCCAACCTGCCGGTGGCCCT
>NZ_SDKK01000029.1:20434-53546 GCF_008107625.1 Zoogloea oleivorans | reverse complement strand
ACAACAATGCGGCCGAAAATGCGATCCGGCCCTTCGTCGTCGGTCGCAAGGCGTGGCTCTTCTCCGACACACCGGCCGGCGCCCACGCCAGTGCGCTCATCTACTCCCTGATCGAGACCGCCAAGGCCAACGGACTGGAGCCCTACACCTGGCTGCGCCGGGTGCTCCGGAAACTCCCGGAAGCCACCACCGTGGACGATTTCGAAGCGCTCCTGCCGTGGAAACTCAAGGCCGTTGATTTAGCCACGGAATCCATTAGCTGAAAAGAATGGGGTTGGTGGAGCGCTTACCCTACAACAAGAGAATAAATAGATTAGCCGCAGTTCAAGACCACAAGATGATTGTCAACGCAATCGAAAGGGGCGTATCAGCCGAACGAATCGGTAGTGCACTCGACCTATCCCCCGAAACAGTGCGCCAACGCTTTCGCCTTCTTGATGGAATATGCGCTGAGGCAGCCGAGATCCTATCCGACAAGCCATGCCCTGCACATATTTTTAGGATACTTAAAAAAATGAAGCCCATTCGGCAAATTGAGGCTGCAGAACTAATGGAAGGCCAAAGAAACTACAGCCTATCTTTCGCGACCGCAATATTAGCCTCTACAACGGCACAGCACCTAGTTACCGAGCACAACAAAAAGACTCGAAAGTCTGACGATGCCCTTCCATCTTCTGACTCAATGGAACGCCTAGAGCGTGAGCTAGCTGCATTACAAACCCAAAACAAGGCTATTGAGGATAGCTACGGCCCTGACGTACTTCATCTGACCGTAATTCGTGGTTATCTTGGAGGAGTTCTTTCTTGCGCCTCAATTGTAAATTGGCTTGCAAAGAACCAACCTGACTACCTTCGTGAGTTTCAAAAAATTGCTGAAATGTCAGAGCTACCGTTCAGCAAAAAGAATTAATTCAAAGCAACTCTTTCTATTAACAGTCGACCGCGACTCTCTGCGAAATCGGGGTAGCGCCCGCATCGATCGCACCCCATTCAATCGAGTCTGACTGAAGTGGTCAAGTAATACCGGACACCTCGATAGGGTGCTGTACTGCGGTTTTCCGTTCATAGGCTGTGGGCGGCAGGTAGCCCAGCGTCGAGTGCAGACGGACGTTGTTGTAGAACCCGACGATGTAATCGGTAATGTCACGGCACGCCTCGGCGTGGTTGGCGTAGTCGTTTTGCCAGACCCGCTCCCTCTTCAGATTCAGGAAGAAGCGCTCCATGACGGCGTTGTCCCAGCAATTGCCTTTGCGACTCATGCTGCCCGTCAAGCCATGACGGTTCAGCAAGGCACGGTGGGCTTCGCTGGCGTGCCTGACTGCCCCGGTTGGAATGCACGATCAGGCCCGCCGGCGGTTGGCGCTGCGTAATGGCCATCTGCAAGGCCGAGCACACCAGTTCGTGCAGGCATGTTCGGCGCCATGGCCCAGCCGACAATCTTGCGCGAGTACAGATCCAGCACCGCCGCCAGGTACAGCCAGCCACTGCGCGTGCGGATGTAGGTGATCGAGACCCAGGCTGCATTGGCCGTGGCTGGAGTGAAGTGCCGGTTCAGAACATTGTCGTCAATGGGCAAGCCGTGGCGGCTGTCGGTGGTGTGAATGAATTTGCGCCGCCACACCGGACGTAGCCCATTGATACGCATGAGGGTTCGTATCCGGTATCGCCCCACGCGAAGCCCCTGCGCATGCAGGACGGCCCGCAGGCGCCGGCTGCCATAGCAGCGTCCGGAGGCGGTGAAGGCGGCGCGCAGGTGGGTGCTCGTTGGGCAAACCCTGGCGGGTTCGCCCCTGCGTGAGCAGGCGGCGTAGAAGCCCGAACGACTCACGCCCAGCAACCGGCACAGCAATGCGGTGTTGTCGGCCTTCTCTTGCAACTGAGCGATGCACCGGTAGGTCATTTCAGTTCGCGGGCAAAGAAGGCCGACGCTTTTTTCAGCAGGTCATTGTCCTGGCGAAGCTGCCGATTCTCCGCCTCGAGTTGGCGAATGCGTTGTTGTTCGACCGTCAGCGGCTTGCCGATGCCTGCCTGTCCGCTTTGCTCCGCATCGAGTTGCACCAGCCAGCGGCGCACTGCGGTCTCTCCCAGACCCATGTCGCGGCACACTTGACCGACGCTCAGGCCTTGATCCTTGATCATCTGGACGACTTGCAGCTTGAAGCTCGCATCGAACGCCCGGCGTTTCTGTTTCATCTATTTCTCCTCCACGGGTGGATCATCCACCTATCGAGGTGTCCGAGGAAATTAGACCACTACACCGACTCGTCTTGCAACTTTGAACTTACGGCCATTTTATCAACAAAAAACCCAACTTTCTCATCAATCGACCCTTTATCCAAAGGCGCGGAGAAAGCTATGCCGACATCAAAACTAAAACTCAAAAAAACAACAAAACCCTCAGTCCTTTAAGCAGCATACAAAACCTCAAAATAGCCTCATCAGACAGGGCCCTCGCAATCACAAAGGTTTGCTGAAGCAACCCTTCCAACCTTGAGCATCGGTTTCATTCGGCGCAGTTCGTGCGTGACCATACATTTGAATTTTACTTCATTAACTGCAATCAATTTCCATCGAAATCCACACCCACAAAAATTACCCCATGACGATCCATCAAAAAAGAAGCCTCACTATGGAGGCTTCGTCAAAAATGAACTCATGAAATAAAGCTCACCTCTTTCGCTTATCACTTTCCTTTGGGTGAAGGAGAAAAGGAGCGACCACCAGCCAACTCTCCTTTCATCTGCACATCAAAACCGGATCCACCACCACCCGCACGACCAAGCATCTCCCCGAAATTACGTGCATCAGCTAGCTTACCATAGGCCCCCATAATGTTTCCATTATAGCTAGGAAACGGAGATCCATCAGTATAGCTAGGCGCGCTCTAGACTGAAGTGCAACACCCCGATTTGGTAGGGTGTATGCATGGGAACTCACTACAGCCAGTTGTCGATGGACGAACGTAATCAGATTCATCGGTGCAGCAATGAGGGATTGAGTCTTCGGGCAATTGCCCGAAGACTCAATCGGCCGACCTCCGCAGTGTCGCGCGAAGTGGCGCGGAACACGGTGGGCAAGAGCTACGATGCCGCCCGTGCCGAGCGCGCGACGCTGGCGCGCAGGCGGCGCGGAACGATCAAGCTGAAGAGCGGTTCTGTGCTGCTCAACCGGGTTCGCGCGCTGATGGCCGAGGGCTGGTCGCCGGAGCAGGTTGCGGGCAGACTGCGCCGGATGAACCCTGATGATCCTGCTCTGCACGTCTCGCACGAAACGATCTACTGCGCCATCTACGCCGTGCCACGGGGCGAGCTGCGCAACGAACTCATCGCCCAGCTGCGTTTCTCCCACAAGGCACGCATGCCTCGCGCACGGGGCCAGGACCGGCGCGGCACGCTGCCGAACATGACCTCCATTCACCAGCGCCCGATTGAGGTGGCGGCCCGCCTCGTGGCCGGGCACTGGGAAGGCGATCACATCAAGGGGCCGGGCAACCGCAGTTCGGTGGGCACCCTGGTCGAGCGCAAGAGCCGCTACCTGATGCTGGTCAAGCTGCGTGACGGCTCGGCCGAGGCCACGCTGGAAGGCTTCACGCGCAAGTTCCGCCATGTCCCGCTCGCCATGAAAAAGTCGCTGACTTACGATCAGGGCAGGGAGATGGCCCGCCACGAGATTCTCGCCAAGCGGGTCAAGATCGACGTCTATTTCGCCGACCCGCACAGCCCCTGGCAGCGGCCGACCAACGAGAATACCAACGGCTTGATCCGCGAGTATCTTCCCAAGGGCCTGGATTTGGCGCCGATCTCCCAAGGCTACCTCAACGCAATTGCCCGACAATTAAACAACCGCCCGCGCAAATGCCTCGACTTTGAAACCCCAGCAGAGGTCTTTGCGAGGGAAATCATGAACTTTCAACCCGGTGTTGCACTTCAGAGTTGAAACCGCCCTATAATAATCCGGTAGATTAGCAACGTGCATTGACTCATGAGCAGCCTCCCAACCCGAACTGCATGAGCACCACTCTCCATTATTGGAACCCAATCGACCACCTATGTACGGCCGACGCCCATCGACCAACTCCCCACCAAACATTGGAGAAATATGAATAATCGAATATCCCTCCGCAGCTAAAGCCCTAATCTGAAACGGATCTTGGGTTACAACGGCAGTCACGGTTGCTGCCGTATTATACGTTTGATAATCCCCTTTCGATCTGTAAGGTGCTGGCGTTGAAAACGTCTTTCCGTTGAGCTCGGAGGTTATTCCATTTGCAAAGCAATCCACATTGTTATAGGTAGCCCCTTCGCCGGTAAAGAAATATCTAAAATTCATATTTACATTATTACCAACCCAACTAACCAGGGCATCCATACCAGTTTGATCACTTCGATTGGCCGGATTTCCCCCCACATAGGCATACAGGTTCATGTTATCGCTGTAGCCGATGGGATCGGTCTGTAGGAAGCGTCCCAGCATCGGAGCGTAGAACCGCGCCTTGTAGTAGTACAGCCCCAGCCCACTCAGGTACTGCTGGCCGGTGTAGCGGAAGCGGCTCCCCGTGGTCACGTTCGGCTCGCCGTACGGGCCGTAGCTGTAGATCGCCGTGCTGGCGCCACTGCTGTTGGCCTGGCCCACGATGCTGCCCTGGTGGTCGGCGTAGAGCCAGCTCTTGCTCGTCGTGCCCGTGCCTTCGTACCCCACCAGCGGTTCGTCGATCCCAGGACCATGCACGTAACGGCGCAGCAGGTTGCCGCTGGCGTCGTACTCACCAATCAGCGCCACACCATCGTAGACTAGGTTGGTGATGCTGCCACCCAGGTTGGTCTGACGCAGACGACCTTCAGCATCATAGGTCAGCGTGGCGCTGTAGCCCGGGGACGTCGCCGTCTTCAGACGGTTGTTCAGATCAAAGTCGTAGGCCCAGTAGCCGTCACCCGCCAGGTTGCCGTTGCCGTCGTAGCTCAGTGCGCTGGCCCCCACCGTGGTGTATTGGTTCAGACCGTTGCTGGCGTAGGCCTTGGTGCCATTGGTCGCGCCGGCCCACTGGTACAGGTCATTGTTCCAGTTGTGCTGGACGATGTCCCGAACCTGGTTGCGGGTGTAGCTGTAGGCCTGGTCTTGTGCCGTGCCCGCCAGGTTGTGGGCAAGGCTGGCGAGGGTGCCCTGGGTGGTGCTGTAGGCGTAAGTCGTGGCGGTGCCATTCTCCAGGGTGACCGTGCTTCTGCGCGACAGATCATCGTACGCGTAGCTGGCCAGGCTGGTGATACCCATCTCGCGGAGGGAGACCGGACGGTTAAGCGCATCAAACGTCGCGGTCACGTAGAACGGGGTGGCTTCCGGCCAGGTGGTCCGGATCCGGTTACCCGCTGCGTCGTACTGGTAGCCCACCGTCTTGCCGCCGGCAGTGGTGCTGATCAGCCGCCCCGCGTTGTCCCACACATAGCCCACGCCATGGCTCTCTCGGCGGCATGCTCGATCCCGGCGGCAACTGATTTGGCGGCGTGCGCCTGCGCTACCTGGGCGCCTATCCATTGGAGGAAACCGGCCAGGAAAAATCCACCGCGTTCCTGCTGACCAACCTGAACTGAGCTTGCGAGCCAGTTTTTGAGACTGGGGGGCGGCTTGGTCTGGTCTTACGGCACGGGTAGCCTGCGGGAACCCAGCTTTCCCGCGCTGCATCTGTAGATGCAGCGTGATTACGCCTGGCGATACGCCGATGTAAAAGACAAGTTAACCACATAGAATGAATGATCATTCAAGGCCGACAAAGATGAATCGTAAACTCCGTACTTTTGCTTCTGCCTGCGTCCTCCTTCTTTTCAGTATTCCACTGGCCCACTCCGGCGGCTGGACCGATGCTGGTGGCAAGCAGCTCCCCGAGCGGGAGAACATGCGTAGCGCCGGTAATTTTCTTGTCCAGCTAAGCCTTACCGTCGATGAGGCAGCACTGCGCAAAGAGTGGGCTGAGGCCGCCGAGAACCCGAAGATACAGGTTGCGGAAAGCGTGGCCGTTGGCGCACCGATAACCACGGCTCTGGTGTTCAACGGCTGCACCCCCAACCCTGCCGGCCTGTGCGATGTGTTCTCGGAGTTCTCCATCGTTGCGCCGGACGGCTTGCGCACTCGCCTGGGAGCTGGCTCCCTTTGGTATGCCGCCCCCCTTACCCCCCGTTTCATGCTGGGCAGTGCCAGCGTCACGCTGATGTTTCGCGAAAAAGATAAGGGCAAGGAGTTCCGGATGATCGCCACGGTCGAAGACCGGGTTGCCCGCAAGGTGCTGGAGTTGTCCACGCCCCTGCGGGTCGAGTGAGCACCTGACTCAGTCGATGCTTCGGGAGGCCGGCTACCGAAGTCCGGAGCAGCGTGAAAATGCTGCAACCTTGCCTACGGCCCCCGTACGTAAACGACACGCTCTCACGAAAGCCATCCACGCAAAGGCAAGGGCACACAGCAGGGCTACGATATCCACCCCTGGCTCGGGCCAATGCCGCAGCCCGTTCATGAACCAATGTACCCACAGGGAGCTGACCGGAATCGTTGCCAGTGCAAGCGCCGCTAAGGCCGGCAATTCGACGCTGGCCTTTGCCGGTCCTCGCCACAATGCCCACCCCGTCGCCCCCAGAAAAACCACGTAGTAGCAGCCTTTGTACCAGGCTTGCAGATTCTCCACCCACAGCAGGTTGCCGGAGTAGAACAGGAAGGCGCCTGCCAAAGTGAGGAGGAAGTAAGTCCAGCGCACAGGCTCCCCGCCGAAGCTGCCCATATGAAGAGCAAAAAAGGCAGCAACCGGGGCAGACCAGCGCCCCTGGTCCCCAGGGAAGGCATCGGTGGTGATGATCTTGCCGCTCACCGGGCTCATGACCAGGAAACCATTGCCGCGCAACATATAGCGAGAATCGAGGCCATGGATACACACCGTCGCGGCAGCTGTGCCAGCATCCCGGAACACCATATGGGTGGGCTCGAAATCCGGCGACAGGCCCGCCACCCTGGCCAGCATGTCCGCTATCGGCAGGATCGGCGCCGGGCGGGGGTCGGGTTTGATCGTGCGTAAAGGATTGCCGGCGCGAGTCAGGGGTTTCTGGTCTCCATAGATCAGCGCATCCTGAACATCGTAAATCAGGTCGTGGAAGGCAAAGATCACCGCCGTCAAACCGATCGCAGATGAAAGGGCAAACTCGCCACTCCGATCAGGTTGTGGGCATCCAGCCACATGCGCTTCAGATTGGGCCCGATGTGCAGGCCGGCCCGAAGGCAGGCCATCGCTCACTCAGAAGCTCGTCTGTTCGCCGCAACACGGGCAATTCGCGTCTCTCAGGACTCGGGCACCGGCTCCGTGTGGGCCTGCAGGCACAGCACCAAGGCGTCGAAGGTTACCTTGTAGCGCGGGCTGCCGCGCAGGTCTTCATGCATGGTGACCCAAGTGTCCAACTTGTACGCAAAGTGTTCCGGCAGCACGCGCAGCAGGCGGGCATCCCGCCTGGCCAGCGCGGACTGACAGACGCCAATGCCGCAACCGGCGCGGATGAGCGCCAGTTGGCCAACATCGCTGTCGATGCGAAAGGAGAAGGCCTCACGTGTCCATACCGGCAGTTTCGCCTTCGCGGCACGCAGGAATGGCGTCTCCTCGTCAAACCCGATCAACGCATGCCGCGTCAGGTCCGCTGGCGTCACGGGCATGCCGTGTTGCTGCAAATAGTCCAAGTGCGCGTACAAGCCGAGTTCAACCTCACCCGCGCGCCGGGCGACGAGCAGATCCTGCTTCGGTGGCATCATGCGGACCGCGATATCGGCCTCCCGCTGCAGCAGATCCTGCACGCGGTTGGTGGGAACCAGTTCGATCTTGAGCTGGGGATGCACTTGCCGCAGCTGCGCCAGCATGGGCGGCAACACCTCCACCCCGATGACCTCGCTGGCCGAAACCCGTACCGTGCCGGTCACACCGCCCTCAAAACCCGTAGCCATTCGTTCCAATGCCGCCGCCGTACTCCGCATGAGCTCGGCATGGCCGCGGATCGCTAGCGCGGCCTCGGTTGGCAGCAAACCGGTTTGCGAGCGGGTAAACAAGGCCTGCTTGAACGATGCCTCCAGTGCGGAAATGTGGCGACCCACCGTAGGCTGAGTGATGCCGAGCGCACGCGCAGCACCGGAAAGCGAGCCCTCCGCCAATACAGCGAGAAACGTTCGGTAATATTCCCAGCCGATATTTGATGTCATACATAAATGTATAGCAGATTACTCATCTTCAACAATTCCAACTAAACAAACAAGCGCCCAGAATGGATCCATCAACAACGTATGGAGAAGATCATGAGCAACAAGACGGTTCTGGTTCTTGGCGCGGTGAGATGGCTCGCCAACTGGGCGACACCGGCTGGCAGGTGCGCGCACTGAACCGAGGTGCCGAGCAAGCCACCGAGCAGCGGAACGGCATGACCTGGTTGCGCGGCGACGCACTGAACCGCCAGAACGTTGTCGATGCGGCGAAGGGCTGCTCGGTCATCGTCCACGCGGTCACACCCGCCCGGCTACCGTCAATGGTCGGAATTAGTACTCCCCATGCTGGACAACACGATCGCCGCAGCGAAGCTTGAAGGCGCGACAATCGTGTTGCCGGGCACTATCTATAATTTCGGGCCGGATGCCTTCCCCGTACTCCACGAAGACTCGCCACAGCACGCTGTGACGCGCAAGGGCGCCATCCGGGTGGAACTGGAAAAGCGGCTACTGAAGGCCAGCCACAGCGGTGCGCGTGTATTGATCGTACGCGCTGGAGACTTCTTCGGGCCAAAGGCGGGCAATAACTGGTTCTCGCAGGGGCTGGTTAAACCCGGGCAAGCGGTCAAGGCGATCAGCTACCCCGGGCAACGTGGCATCGGCCACCAGTGGTCATACCTGCCCGACGTAGCACGCACCATGGTCGAACTGCTGGCACGCCGCGATACACTCGATGCCTTTGCCAGCTTCCACATGGCGGGCCACTGGGATCCGGATGGCACGCAGATGAGTGAGGCGATCCGGCGCATCGTCCAGCGTCGCACGGGCAAGCAACCAAGCGTCGCAGCGTTTCCGTGGTGGCTGCTGACGCTGGCTTCTCCCTTCGTCACCACCTTCCGCGAACTTCGCGAGATGCGCTATCTATGGCGCACATCGGTGCGGATGGACAACCAGCGGCTACTCGCGCTTCTGGGGTCCGAGCCGCATACGCTGCTGGATGACGCGATTGAAACCACGCAGGTGAGCATGGGCTGCATCAAGCCCGCTCAGCAAGTTGGCGTGGGGACGCAGGCATGACGAACAGGCAGCCCCCGCAGGAACACACCCAGGAGGCAAACAAGCAAACTGGTCAACAGATCACCTGACGCCTTTCATTGCGCAGCATCCTCAGTTTGGGTGACCAGGCTTCATCTGGCTTTGCAGGTAATTGGAAAGGCCGACAGCCTCCAGCAGACGCAACTGCTTCTCCAGATAGTAGGCGTGGTCCATTTCCGTATCTTCCAGCTGGACAAGCAACATGTCGCGACTTACGTAGTCCTTGGATTTCTCGCAGGCTGCAATGGCTTTCTTGAGTTCGCCAACCACGTGGTACTCGACCTCCAGATCGGCTTTCAGCATCTCGGATACGGTCTTGCCAAGCAAGACAGGATTACGCTTCTCGACGTTGGCAACGCCTTCGAGAAACTGGATGCGTTGAATCAGTGCACGGGCATGCTGTCGCTCGTGATCCGACTCGTGCAGCGATTTCTCCGCCAGATGGGGATAACCCATGTCGGAGTACATTTCTCCGTGGATGAGGTACTGGTCAACTGCCGTCAGTTCCCCGGCTAGGAGGTCGTTGAGGATATCGATAATCTTCTTGTCGCCATTCATAGGGAAGTGCTCCTTTTGTCTGTTTTTCAGGTTGGCATGTAATCCAGCGGGAATCAAGAAAGACGACTTGGAGGGCGTATTCAGGAGCAGACGAGAAGAATGGCACTTGCGAATGCACATCAAGAATGGACTGGTGCCGCGCAGGCAGCACAGGATGGATGCCAGCACTGGCACAGCAAAGGGCCTAGAACGCGTCCCACTTGCTCACCAACTCAGCCACGCATCGGCTTAGTTCTACGTCATGTCGTTCATCCCGGCTCACGACCTGCAGATGCGCAACAATGGCGCGGGCGATGGCAGGCGTCGGATGGTCTGGATAACTCGTCATCAATGTGAGGAGTGCCGCCAGGGCCAGGGAATCCTGTGAGAAGAGCCTGGCTGACCTGTCGGCCATGTTCAATTCGATACTCCGTGGCTGGCATCAGTATTACGGCCGATTCTACGAGTCGGCGATGTCTGCTGTGTGGAAGCACTTGAATGACTACCTGACGGGTTGGCATAAAACCCGAGCCCGACAAGCTCCCGGGCGACTTGCGCTGAAGTTTCCAGAAGCCTTCTGACATTGGAGATTGATATGTATACCAAAGGCTGGATGATGGGAACCGGATGAGTCGAGAGGCTCACGTCCGGTTCTGCGAGGGGCCGCAGGTGAAATTCCTGCGGTCTACTCACCCCTATGTATCGTTCTGGCAAGGCTTGGTTGTATGTTGCCTTTGTCGTCGACGTTTTTGCTCAACGCATCGTGGCCTGGCACTTTTTGGCACCATCGGCAGCAGTCTTTCCAGAGCGATAGCCAATGCAAAAACCCGTGAAGCCTCGCTGATTATTTTTCTGGCCGCCGCCAACATCACTCTGTTGGGTATTGGTGGCGTGTTCTGGAGGCGGGTCATCGAACTGGTGGCTTATCCGGTACTCAATGGCAGATTTCCGCAGCAGGCACTGAAATCTGCCATTCAGCCGACGCCTACCAACAAGAAGGGGGGGGTTGAGTCTGGCCTACGCCGCGGAGTCCAGGAACTAGCAGGGCGTCGATTTAGTCAATCTCCAGTCCCCGCAAGGCTTTCGATGGATTTATAATTCACTAAGCATTTACAGGCTTCAATATCCATGCGCGGCCCCGACCATAAACAAAGCAGTCTTTTCAGCTACACCAACATCGAAGACCGGATTGCGGTGGATCATCCGCTGCGTCGTGTCAAAGTAATGGCCGACATGGTTTTGCATTCGATGTCGCCGACCTTCGATTCCCTTTACGCCGAAGGGGGGCGCCCGTCGATTGCCCCCGAGCGCCTGCTTCGTGCCCTGCTGCTGCAATGCCTGTTCTCCATTCGCTCGGAGCGGGCGCTGATCGAACATCTCGATTTCAACATGATGTTCCGCTGGTTCGTCGGCCTGAGTCAGGACGAGCCGGTGTGGGACCACTCGAGCTTTTCGGCCAATCGCGATCGGCTGTTCAAGGAAAGCGTGATGCGGGAATTCTTCGGCGGCGTCGTGGCCATCGCCGAATGGGCCGAGCTGATCTCGGATGAGCACTTCAGCGTCGACGGCTCGCTCTTGCGGGCCTGGGCCTCGCACAAGAGCCTGGCGGCGCGGGACGGCTCGGATGAGCCCCCGGGCCCCGACCAAGGGCGCAACCCGGAGGTGGATTTCCGCGGCAAGAAACGCTCAAACAAGACCCACGTCTCCCGCACCGATCCGGACGCCCTCCTGGCCACCAAGAGCACGGGCGTGGCCTACCTGAGCTACACCACGCACACGCTCAGCGAGAACCGTCACGGGCTGATCGTCGATGTGCACACCACGCAGGCCACCGGCACGGCCGAACGAGATGCGGCCCTGGTCATGCTCGCGCGTCGGGCGGCACCACGAAAACCCGATCGTCCCATCACGGTGGGCGCCGATCGCGGGTATGACGCGGCCGAATTCATCCAGTCGCTCCAGGATATGGGCATGGTCCCGCACGTGGCCGCCAAGACCCGAGGCAGTGCGGTGCCCGAGGCGATCAAGGAGACGGAGGACTACGCGGTGAGCCTGCGGCGCAGGAAGATGATCGAGGAAGCCTTTGGCTGGGTGAAGGAAGTCGGCACGCTCGGGCGCGTCATGCTGCGCGGGCTGGATCGTCTTCGCGGGGAGGTGCTGCTGAATTTTTCTGCCTATAACCTGACTCGGCTGGGCAATTTGCTGGCGCCGTCCCACTGAGCAGGGGGACGTATTCCGGGACGGGCCGTTGGGCAGAAATGTAGGCGCGGCAGTGGGAATGGCTGGGTAATGGATGCACGGGCGGCGGCGGAATAGACGCCTGAAAGCGGCAACACTTCCGGCTTGAAGCGCGCAGCGGAGATTGATTTTTCGGGCAGGGGAAAAAGCCGCGAGGAACGCTGATTTTTTCAACAGCCTGCTAGAGCATGTTCTCAATGACGTTCATGGCCTCTGGCAGGTGGTGCAACCTCGGCGCGCGTCAAGACAGTTGTCGCCCGAATCATGCAGCCCTTTGCTGTTTAGCCTCCATGGCGACGACCGCTTCTCGCTCGGGATTGAGAGTCACCACGGTAATCGGTGACCAGTCCCGCGTGTTCCCCGTCCAGCGCGCAGGATGGCGCGCTCGGGCGTTGGCATAGAGGGCGTGACGGGCCGCCAGAATTGCATGGTCTTCGCCCGCATGGCGTTGGGCCGGGCTCACGTAGCGGATGCCGCTGTGGCGGTGCTCGACGTTGTACCAGTGCACGAAACTGCTGGCCCAGGACCGGGCGGCCTCCAGATCCGCAAAGCCCCGCGCCGGAAACTCGGGCCGGTACTTGGCGGTGCGGAACAGCGCTTCGGCGTAGGCATTGTCGTCGCTGACCCGGGGCCGCGAGTAAGACGGCTTGATGCCCAGCCAGTGGAGCATCGCCAGCACCGTGGTGGCCTTGAGCGTCGCGCCGTTGTCGCCGTGCAGGACGGGTTTGTCCGCCAGGGCGGCGATTCCTTCAGCCAGCGCCGTGCGACGCACCAGATGGGCGGCGTGTTCCGCCGCATCGGTCTCGTGCACCTCCCAGCCGACGATCTTGCGGCTGTAGAGATCCAGAATCAGATACAGATGGAACCAGCGCCCGGCCACCGTGGCCGGCAGATAGGTCATGTCCCAGCACCACACTTGGCGCGGTGCCGTGGCGATGTGGGTGCTCGGCGGGCGGGAGGCCGTCGGCGCTTTGGCGCGGCCCCGGTGAGTCGTCTGACCCGCTTCCCGCAACAGGCGGTGGAAGGTCGATTCGCTCGCCAGATAGACGCCTTCGTCGGCCAGCATCGGGACGATGCGCGCCGGCGGCAGGTCGGCAAAGCGGGCCTCGTTGGCCACTTGCAGCACCGCACGCCGCTCCGCCTCGGTGAGGGCATGGGCCGGCCGGGGGCGCAGGGTGGCTGGCCTCAGGTCGCCGCGTACGAGGCCGTCCTCACGTCTCCAGCGCTGCAGCGTACGCAGCGTGATGCCCGCCACCTTGCAGGCCGCGTCAAGACGCGCCCCGGCACGCTGGGCCGCCTCAATGTTCCGGACTTTCATCCGGCGATCTTCCAGGCCGATCATGCGTCCTCGTCCCTGTCCTTCGGAAAGATCGCCTCGAGCTTTTTTGAGAGGACCAGCAGCGCCGCGGCCTCGGCCAGCGCCTTCTCCTTGCGCCGCAGTTCCCGCTCGAGTTCCTTGATGCGACGCCGATCCTGCTTGGTCTGCAGCGGGCTGGCGCGGGCTTCCTCGGGTGTCGCCAGGGCCTGCGTCGCGGCCTGACGCCATTGGGCCAGATCCTGCGGATAAACCCCGTGCTCCCGGCACCAGGCATTGCGGGCCGCCTCATCGAGCGCCGCCGTGGTGAGCACCGCCTCGAACCGGGCCGCCGCTGTCCAGGCCCGCTCGCGAGCGGGCCTGGACAGCGCATCGCTCCTCCACCGCTCCAGCGTCGCCACGCCCACACCGATCTCATGCGCAACCGCTTCTATTGTCGCGCTCTCCGGCGGCAGTAACCGTGCCACCGCTCTATCCTTGAATTCCTGTCCGTATCGCGCCACGTCGTTCTCTCATCGTCGCCCCCGAATTTAGGATTTTATCGAGGCGACAACTATTCTGACGCGGGGGGACCTGAGGCAGGCAAAGGCCAGACGGCGAAAGCGGGCGGCCCAATCGAAGCTGCGTTCAACCATCCAGCGGCGCTGGTAGCAGCATGAAACCCCGCTTGGCCTCGGAGAGCTTGAGCACTTCGAGGCCAATGTCGTGCTCAAGGGCTGTATTGGCGGGGGTCGATTGCAGCGTTCGGCAGTCCAGTGCGTACGACATAGCGAAGCGCGTTAAAGGCTTGGCGTAGATCGTGCCGTCACTGAAACAGGATCAGGTAAGGCGCGACGAAGGCCCATTCTTCGTCGCTGACATCGGTGGGGTAGGGTTGCGGTCTGCGATAGCCAGCGAATCTGAAGGCTATCGCATGGTTCAGAACAACCTCTCGCGCAGTAATCCGGTTCTCTGCCCACGGGCATAGGAGTTTGAGGAGTATTTTCCTGTAAAAACGCGATCCGTCGAGATGTGCATTTGAGGTGACGAAGGACTTTAGGCGCCTAAACTCACTCTTACGCGATACCTCCTCGCCTCACTTGAGCGTCTTATTTGCCGCTACGTCAATCTGTGGAGTCTCAATCGCTACGGTTGAAAGGAGTCGTTCAAGTGCTTCCGCAAACTGTTCCTTCTGTTCCGGGAGGACTGAGATGTTGAGTTCGAAGAGCTCCCCCTTCTGCTTGTACACGCCATTGCTGTAGCGAATCTGCTTGGTTGTACGCGTCACAGTTTTGCTACTCGAAGGACCTATGAGTAGTTGCACTTGGTTGATGAGCCACGCTTGAGTGTGATCCTCGTTGGCGAATTTCAGGGCTAGACTCACGGCCTTTCGCACACCGCATCCCGCCGCAAGCTTCTGGATCTGGTAGGCAACGGTTGCGGAAAACTTTCCAGGAAATTCTTTTACGATCTCGAGAACATCGGCCGGAAGCTTTGCAAAGGATCGATAAAAACTCATCTGAGATGCGCTTACTTGAGCTTTGTTGGCGACCGAAATCGCTGTTTCACCTGCGTTAATAAGCTTCTCGTAGAACATGGCACGATCGAAATCACAGTGCTGCTGACGTTCCTCGTTTTGTTGGTAACCAAACCAGGCTGATTCTTCAAGACTCAGGTTTTCGTGGATCTCCGCCAAGAGCTGTTCCAGTACCTTGTGCTTCCTACACGCTTGCACCCGAGTCCATCCATCACAGATGATGTAGCGACCTAGGTGATCAGGATTGGGTATCACATGAATTGGATCGTGCTGACCTTGTGTTCTCAATGCCTCTGCCCGCGAGAGAATCATTTCAGCTGTGTAAACCTCCCGAGGAGCTAGGGGATTCGCATCGATCAAGGCGACATCAACCATCAGCAACTTCTTCCCCTGAACGTAACTTGCTTGGAGAGTTGCTGGCTTTTCTTCGGTGAGAATAGGCGTGATGACGAGGATTTCTTCTTGTCCCTGATCGTTAAGCATTTCTTCTAAAGACTTGTTTGGCCCAGTGGGTGGTTTAGTCATCACCATGCCAGTACTCGATCTCATACGCTCTGCACGCAATTGCGCGTTAAATTCTTCGTCCGATATTCCCTTGCTTGTTTTGGCCATTAGATCACTCCCATCTTCTGTAGCAACTCACAGGAAACCTTGTGAAGTTGTTCGGCGGCGCTTCCTGAGGGACGTGCCAGCACGAGTGGTGGCTGTTCATCATCCTCGGATAGGGTTTTCGGAAACTCTTCGCTTCGGTGAACCATGATGTTCAAAAGCGCTCCGGGATACTCGGTGGATAACTTGCTTACCTGACCATACACACGTAGTCGATTCGGCAAATGGAAGTTGCCGATCATGACCATCTCGGGGCTGCGCCCGACATCGTCCCGCATATCCTGCAAAACAGAAGCCAAATATGAGACCGCCTTTGTCGAATACCGCTCGAGGGAGACAGGTGCTACGACATAGTCAGATGCAAGCAGTGCTCCGCGAGTCATCCTGTTTTTGGCTGGAGCTGCATCAAAAAGAATCACATCGTAGGAAGAAAGATCGAAATCGGGATTTTTACCTGACAAGCCTTCGGCGATCAGTGCCGCAATTTTTAGATCGCTCTTTTTACCTTCAAGAGCATCGTAGGTCAGGATGGTGTCAAGTCTGTCAAGGGTGAGATCGGATGGAATCAGATGTGGGCCCGAAGGGCCGAACGGCATCTTAATGACCTCTCTTAGAGGCATTCGTCCACCCGGCCAACCTGGTACAAGATGTCCAAAATGGTATTTGATGACGCGATCTTCCGGGATATCAAGTTCCGTTGCCTCTTCATCGGTGACTTCCGAGTCATAGCCAAAGGAAAGTGTCAAATTTGCCTGAAAGTCGAGGTCTATCACCAACGTGCGCAGCCCCATCAAGGCAAAGACGCATGCCATGTTGGCTGTTAAGGTGGTCTTGCCTACGCCGCCTTTAGGCGCATAAACAGTGGCGATGCCACGCTGTTTGAACTTTAGCTTTGACTTATTGGCTTGTCTCCATGCTGCGATGTCGAAGATGTTGTCGATGGTGAACTGGCGTGTTTTTGGACCATTTGCTTGCCGCGCGACATCGATTCCTGATTCATCCACATACCTGCGAACAGAGTCTACGGTGGTTTCCAACAGTTTTGCTGCGGCCTGAACTTTGTAAATAGTCTGAATCATCGTTGTTGATATTCTTGTTTGAAATTTAAGTTCTGATATCGTACATCACGATTTTTCTATTTGCATGGTTTTATGGCGTTTATAGGAAAAATCCTTGCAAGTAGTTATTTTAAAGCTGAGGTTTTGTAAATTTCTCTGTGAGGCGATGGGAGATGACACTGTTCAAGCAGGTTTTTTCAGGCAATGACTGGTTCCAGTCAGAACGCTGCTGGAATATCCAAAGGGTCGGGTAGCTCCAATCCTTGGTCGATGCGTTGAAGGAAGAATTCCTCGTCTTCCGGGTGCTGCATATGGATGAAACGTCGCGTCGGCGCTCATGATCAGGCCTAGGCCGGAGCATACAGAGGCCTTGCTTGGTGACTGGTGTTGCACACTCATCTGCAAACTGGCTCAAGCTACAAGTACCACTGATAGTGGAGCCCGCAAGTCCTAGGCAAGCTCTACGCGGTTGAAGACTCTGAGCATGGGCAACGGTACCCTCAAAGCAGGGGTAGTTCCACACATAGGGATCTGTGCGGGGAGTGATTCCTATCCCTATCACTGGGTAAACAGAGCATGGATCTTGGTGTTTAACCTGATCAGGCTTCAATCTATTGATTGACTGATGGTCGTCCTATCACTGATAGGACGATACTTTTGTGATCGGGCTGAGATATGTGACTTGTCTGGGGCTTTGTGGCTAGATATCACTCTAAAAATGATGTTTTTGATGGCCTATGGAAGCTCGATTTTTGAGTGATAGTATTATTGTGTCTGACGAGAACATCGTTTTAAGGGTGATACTATTGAATATAACTTATTGTAAATAAACGATTATATTTTACCTATGCTAGAGATTTCACCTTCGAGCTTATGGGTTAAGTCTAGAACAAGCTGTTTGTCTTGATTCAGGAGGTAAACGTCGTTTATTGAGTGAACAAAGGGTTGCGTTGATCAGTAACTTCTGGGTTTTCTTGCGAAATATTTTTATGAACTGTCACTGAAAAGACGAGCTTTTTGGCGATCTAGGTGTTCTGAAACGACGTTTTATCAGTGATAGCTGGTGTTTGAATCTGTCTTACCTACCAGTTTGAAAATAATTCTAGGGATTTATCGAAATTTTCTGATTGAAGGGCGATTTCGATGATCAGAAAGAGGTAGGTCGTTTTATGGGTGATGCTCCTTCTTTTATTACTAAGTATTAAGAAGGATTACCTGGTTGTGGATAACTCTCAAATCCCTTGTGTAGTGGCCGTTTCGGTAAGATGGGCGATCACTGAATCAACGACGTTTTCTCACTCAAAGAACGAGGTTTGTTCACCGTACAGACGAGCTTGGTCACCGAAGCGACGACCTTTTTCACTCAAACGACGTTGTCTCAATCACCCAAAGAACGTGCCAAAGCTCGTTCTTTGGGTGATTGAGCTGGACCGATCTGGTGGGGTGAAGGTAGTTGTGTCACTCATGCAACGTCGTTTGCCTCTGAAAAGACGAGCTTAACGTGCTTGCATGGGGGTTAAAATCGCGTCTGTTTTGAACGAGGATTCCTCCATGGCGCAGTCTAAAAAGAGCCTAAGTCCAGAATCAGCCACAGATGCAGTGGTTGCCTTGGACAGGGAGCTTCTGCCTGTTTCGGAGTTGCTCCTGCGTGTAGAACAGCTCCGCATAAACGCCCGAAGCAGGTCTGAGGTCGACAGCGTCTCAAGGGTGATAGCGGACGTGGTCCAGTTGCCCTTGTGGGAGGAGAGAGTCCGTGGCCTGCCTAACACGTTGGCTCGGTCAGCGCTCTTTACTTCTGCCAACCGCAGCATGGAGCGAGAGAACTTCAAGCGTGAGAAGATTGCATCCCTTCGTGGTGTTGAAATCTTGTACACCGGTGAAGAACTTCGTGTGGATGATGGTGATGTTTTTCTTCAGATCACTCACCTGGCCCGGCAGTTGCCCTTAGGTGAAATCGTCGAGTTTTCAGGCTACGGTTTGCTCAAGGAATTGGGCTGGACGACATCGAAGGGGAGCTATGAGCGTCTCCGGGACAGCATAAACAGGCTTTCCTCGACCACTATTCTCATTACAGTAGACGGCCCGAACGGACCAGGTGAAAAAGGGTTTGGGGGGTCGCTGATTCGCAAGTTCGAGTGGGATCATAACGCGAACAGAGGGACCTCCCAGCGCTGGCGAATCTGGCTTGAGCCGGAGATCGTGGCCTTGTTCGGCCGTGATGCGTATACGAAAATCGATTGGGCACAGCGTCTACAATTACCGCCTCTTGCCAAGTGGCTGCATCAGTTTTACTTCACGCACGCGCATCCCATTGGCTATAAGGTGGAAACCATCAAGAATCTTTGTGGTTCGCGGATAGCGGTGCTGGCGAAGTACAGGTACAAGCTTCGGGAGGCTTTGGAGCTTTTGATCAAGGTGGGCTTTCTTCTGTCCTACGAGATCGATGCCCGCACCGATGTTCTCAACGTGGTGAGGGCGCCCAGGCGCATTCCTCAGCAGTAGCTCTACAGGCAGCACGTTGTATCAGTGATAGAGTTCTGTGGATAACAGGATCAGGTAAGGCGCGACGAAGGCCCATTTTTCGTCGCTGACATCGGTGGGGTTGCGGTCTGCCATAGCCAGCAAATCTGAAGGCTATGGCATGGTTCAGAATAGGTTCTAGCCTGGGTGAAATCAGCCCCACTATGAGCCGCTGCAGCAGCAGGTTGGCAGAGTTGTTGGTTTTGCGCCAGCTGCAGCATTAGTTGTTCTTGGTTTTCTGCCGCTCAAACAGCAGCCCCATCTCTTCGATGCTTCGCTGTCGTTCGGCTTGTACGTAGATCGACGTTGTCTGCAAGGACGCATGCCCGAGCACCCGTTGCAGGACATCCAGTGGTAGCCCCTTAGCCACGGATAGTGTCCCAAAAGTGTGACGAAAGGCATGAACCCCCCGCGTGGCCAAACTTTCCCGCTCCGCGTCGCTCATCGCGATCTTGACGTCATCGGCGACCTGCTTGAGTGATCGTGTGATCAGCCGACCCAGTCCATCGACCGAGAAGCCTTTGCCCTTGTTGTTGTCGCCGGCCAGATGCTTGCGGATGGCCTGAGTCGTCGGTGGGATCACAAGCGGAGACAAAACGAAGCCGTCCTTCTCTTGGTCATCACCTCGATCGCACCAGTGCGTCTGCAGAGCGTGCACAACCTCACTTGGCAGAAATACGGTTCGCCACTTTGATCGCTTGCCGAGCACTGCGAGTTCGTAAAGTGCGTGGCCCTGGATCTTCTTCAGGTTCTCCCGCTTAGCGGTTGCGGCCTCTTCCCGCCTCAGGCCAGAGTGTCCAATAAGCAGGAGGGCCGCCTTGGCGAGACGTAATTGTCCCTTGTGCTTGGCCTCCGCGTTCCTGATTGCTTGGTCGAGGTAGCCGTCGGTCCCTGCCAGCGCCGACCACAGCGCTTCGGGCAAGGCCTTGTCGATCTGCATCGGAAGCAAGGCCACTTCAGTTACCGGGTTGCCAATAGCGACCCACGGGTTGCCGCCGAGATAGCGAACATTGACCAGCCACGCGAAGAAGGCCCGGATTACCGTGATCGCGTAGAGCTGGGACTTGGGTGACAGTGTGCCTTCGAAAGGTTTCCAGCGTACGGACCAGCGCGACGTCTTGGGACCACACCAGGTTGGATCCGGCTCAGCTAGAAAATCCTTGAAGGCCTCGCTGTCTTCGACGAGCAGGCTGGAGAGCGGTTTTTTGCGCTTATAAATTGACCACAAGAGCAGGCGTTCAAGCTCGCGCCGGTAGGCCCGACGGGTTTTTTCCTGTGCGCGGAATTTGATCAGGTAGCTTTCGATTGCCTCCAGATCGTTGCGGGCCTCGATTAAGCTGAAGTGCGGGGCACGGTTGAGTCCCTGACTGCCGTCGAGCTCGCCGGGTAAAAGCATTCCCTCGAGGGGGACAAGAATCGGGTTCGATGGCCGTAGTGTGATGGGAACCAGGTTACCGGTCATCGGCACCTGTTTGGTGTCTTCAACGGACAAGACGCCCAAGGTTTGTTCGTGTTTTGTGAGCCAGCGAAGGAGGGCGCCCGCTTTGCCTTGGCCCAGGCGTGGGATCGGTCGCCACCAGGTGGGGCCGCGGGCCTCGATGAGGGTCAGGAGATCCTGCAGCGTCCGGACGCCTTCGTTGCGCAGATGCCGGGCTACCCGAGGTTTGAGCCAGGCACTCAAGGCATCCTGCCGTTGCGGCTGGGAGGACGAGAACTCGGCAGCCTGGAATAGATACTTCAGGGCGACCTGAGACCACCGGGCTGACTTTCTGGCATTGCGGAGGCCTTCTGCGCTGTGTGGGTTGGCAACCGAGGCCCGTTCGACAAGGTGATCGCGCATCGCGTCGAGACGGTCCTGCAGGCCGGCCAGCGTCTCGCAACCGAGGGCCTCCAAGTCTTCCTCTGTGTAGTAGTTCGAGGCGATAAAGGCTATTGGTAGTTTATTGAGCGAGGCCCGGAGCGCGGTGAAGTCTGCACGTGTGTAGCGCGGGATGGCGGATGCGACGTCAATGTTTTGTGCCATGGCGAGCTACTTGAAAGCCGAAAAGCTGGATTTTATCCAAAAAATACAAGCCTGCTAATAACAATTAGCAGGCTTGGATGAGCTGGGAAACAGACTATGGACCTCTGCGCTAACAGGTGTGATGGGTACGTGGGGTGTTCAAATCAGCATGATCGTGTCGCTGTAGCGAGCCACCGTGGCGTCATGCGTCATCAGTCGCAGCGGTTCGACCAGGGCCTGGGCTACGAGAATGCGGTCGAACGGGTCGTGGTGATGAGCTGGGAGCGTCTGGACCGCGACTGCGTGTTCGGCATCCACCGACAAAAAGCGATAACCAGACTCCTGGAAATACCTTAGTGCGTCCGTCCCCGACACGGGCATGTCGCCTCGCCCGAGCGAGTGCTTGATGGCGATTTCCCAGAGGCTTGCTGCGCTGACCCAAACGGTTGTCTTCGGCGACTGGATCTGCTCGCGGGCCTTTTGGGGCAACTTCGGACTGTCGGTGATGGCCCAGAGTGCCACGTGGGTGTCGAGTAGCAGGTTCACGGCATCTCCCCGTCCGCAAAGAGCCGTGCAACTTCGTCGTTATGGAGGTCGATGCTATCCGGTACTTGGAACAGCCCCTTGGCGACGCCCAGACGGTTTCCGGCGGGGACGGAATCGATTGGCACCAACTTGGCCGCCGGGCGACCGTTCCGCGCAATGATGATCTCGCGCTCCTTGCCCTGCTCGATGGCTTCCACCAAGCGGGATAGCGAGGATTTGGCTTGCAGCATATTGACGGGGTGCATGCGATCTCCAGCAATAAAATTTTTAGACTAGTCTAGTCTAGCTAATTGATAAAATCAAACAATCCGACGCCGGGAAACGCATGTCTTCATGCCAGCTGTACTGTCAAGGTAACCCGCTGTCAGCATCATTCGGCTAGATACCCGTTTTGCCTCCGCGCATGAAGCTTTCAATTGACCGGACCGACGGAGCCAGCGAACCTCCCGGTCGGTCAGGTCATGTTTCTTCTGGATCGCGGTTTATGAGAGAAAAAATGGGTGATAAAGGGAGTCCCTCAGCAAGCCTCCGGCCATCGTGCCAACGCTGCTCACACGGCACGCAAGTTCGTGAAGCGGCGGATCGGCCCATTCCGATCTCGCGTGGGAACGGTCGCTCTTCAGGGGGGCCAGCGCCTTCTTAAATTCGCTAATAAAATAATTCGTAGTAAACTTAATTAGTGCCCAGCGCTAATTAAGCGGGCTTAACTAAGGATCCTATGGCCGACAACCCGACAGGACTGGACGCGAACCCGAGGATCGGGCGCTACGTCTCCACCGTCGCCTTCGACGAGATCGTCAGGGCTTATGTCCCTCCCCCGCTCCCGCCGAATCCGCCGCTTGAACTCTCCCCGCGCCTGCTCCAGCGCCTGAGCGAAGCGGACCGCGCGGTCGGCCGTCTTGACGGTGTGGCGATGCTCCTTCCGGACAAGGCTCTCTTCCTGTACATGTACGTCCGCAAGGAAGCGGTTCTGTCGTCCCAGATCGAGGGGACACAGTCGACCCTCGACGACCTTCTGCAGTATGAAAATGCCGCCTTGGCCGGGAAGCCGCTCGACGACGTCACCGAGGTTTCGAACTACGTGGACGCGATGATGTATGGCCTCGGCGTCATCAGGGACCCGAACGGGCTCCCCCTCTGTCTCCGCCTCCTGAGGGACATGCACGCGCGCCTGCTTCAAAAGGGCCGCGGGGAAGCCAAGAACCCGGGAGAGTTCCGACGTTCTCAGAACTGGCTCGGCGGGACCAGACCGGGGAATGCCCAGTATGTGCCGCCGCCAGTCAACGACATGGACGCGTGCCTCGGCGACCTCGAACGTTTCCTGCACGACGACTCCGAGTGCATCCCGCCGCTCGTTAAGGCCGGCTACCTGCATGTGCAGTTCGAGTCGATCCATCCGTTCCTGGATGGCAACGGCCGCCTCGGCCGCTTGCTGATCGCCCTGTTTCTGGTCGAGAAGAAGGTTCTCCACGAGCCGTTCCTGTACCTCAGCCTCTATTTGAAGACGCATCGGGAGGACTACTACCGCCTCCTGCAGGACGTCCGTATCCGCGGTAATTGGGAAGCCTGGACGGAGTTCTTTCTCACCGGAGTCGCCGAAACGGCCAACAACGCCTACGAGAGCGCGATGCGCATCGTCACGCTATTCCGGTCAGACAGGGAACGGATCGCCGCGTGCGGCGAACAGACCAACTCCATGCTCCGCATCCACGAACTGCTCCAGACCCATCCGTTCCTCAACGCCTCCCAGACACAGGAGAAGGCGGGCCTCAGCGCCCCCACGGTCAACAAGGCATTCGAGGCCCTGGAGGCTTTGGGCGTTGTTCGTGAGATCACAGGGAAACAGCGTGGACGGGTGTTCGCCTACGCGGAATTCCTGAAGATACTTGAGAGCGGGACGGAAGTGCGTCCGGCGCCTGCGTAGCGCCGCCCTGCGCGTTTCTCCGTCTCATGTCGGTCGGACAGCCGGCTGTAAGCAAAAAACCAAGCTCCTCCGCCTCATCGGAGCAGGGGCATTTAATTACTGAGGCTCCCGAACTTCGGTGAGTCCGGGCGAGTCCAGCCTCGTCCGTAGTGATTCCTAATGCCTTGCGGCACCCGACCTCACCGTTTCCTCATACTCTCGATGTTAGCTTCAATCAGCGGACTCAAGAAGTACTCAATGACCCTGTGTTTCCCGGTCCATGACTTTACTTTGCAGACTGACACTTGCCTATTGAAGCTTTTACCATGCTTTAAGAATGCGCTACAAAGCAATGAAACTTGTGGGCAATGGAAAGGTTTGCCGGGCGCTTACCCTACACAGTGCAGGTGAATGTTTCAGCGACCTCAGCTCGGTCTATGCGGCGGTTCGCTCAGCGGTAATCGGCATGATCGCGGAGTAGTCTCCGTAGCCATCTGGCCAAGGCGTAAGTATCTCGAATCCGCTCTTGGTGACGGCCACCATATGCTCCCACTGGGCCGAGAGCGAGCGGTCCTTGGTAACGACAGTCCAGCCATCCGGTAGGTGCTTTATCGCGGCTTTCCCCGCATTAATCATGGGTTCAATGGTGAACACCATACCTGCCTCAAGCTTCAAGCCCGTGCCTGGCCTTCCATAGTGGGGAACATGAAGGTCATCGTGATATACGGTTCCAATGCCGTGACCGCCGTACTCACGAACAACACTAAACCCCTCCCGATGAGCGACGGTCTGGATGGCATGACCAATATCCCCAAGCGTCGCCCCTGGGCGGACTTGCTCAATGCCTGCTCGCATTGCCTCGTAGGTCGTGCGAACCAGGCGTTTCGCCAGGATGCTCGGTTCTCCGACAAAGTACATGCGGCTGGTATCGCCAAACCAACCGTCCTTGATGATGGCGACGTCGATGTTGATGATGTCTCCGCTCTTCAATTTTTTATCGGAAGGAATCCCATGGCAGATGACATGATTGACCGAAGTGCAAATAGTCTTCGGATAGCCGTGGTAGCCGATATTTGCCGGAACAGCTCGTTGCACGTTGTCGATGTAGTCATGGCATAGCTTGTCTAGCTCATCGGTCGTCACGCCTGGCTTCACATGGTCGGCAATCATCCGCAAAACATCGGCGGCCAACATTCCAGCACGCCGAGCCATGGCGAGCTCTGCCGCAGATCTGATGGTTACACGTTTGGAGTCTGTCATGCAGCCCTCGCCGATAACGAAGCAGGAAGGTCTAGGTCTGGCTTGGCCGTCGCTTGGTGTTCGGCTTGGATGAGTAGCTGGCAAATTTCACCATAGCGAAGGTTTGGGTTCAGTTCCGAAAGCATGCCAACACGGAGCCAGTGTTCTGCTTGAGCATTGATGGAGCGGCTCAACGCTCCGCTGGTCAAGCGCAGGTTCTCATGCATATGTTCTGATATTTTGACGATTCCCACAGCAGACACCTTTTATACGGTTTATAGTCAAACTATATACTACCAAGGCGTGTCAAAAATGACCATAGTCCTCGGCCTGCTGGACGTCTATTGGCGGCTACTTGGCGGTCTTTTGGACGAAGGTCGACTTTGAGCACCGAAGCGACCGTCCCCTCTTCAGATTCATTGCCGGAAAGCGGTCAGTCATCACTGAATGCCACATGCACTCAGCCGACCTTACAGTCGCTCCGCCGCGGTTTGAAGTCATCGATGCTATGGGCATGGACTTCAAGCAGAAACCAAGAGATGAGCCCTAATATCCGTCAAAAGAAACGCTACGCTGTCTAAGCGCTTCTTACCTCAACTACAAGGGCTTTTTCATTCCTGCTTCTGATTTCTTGTCGTCATCAACGAATGCGCTGCAGTCGTGGTGCACGAAAGTGAAGCAGTTTAAATAGGAGTAGGGCTCCAAATACCTAGCGCTTTGCGAGGTGTTCCGCGGCAAGCTTTATCCAGGGATCATCGGTAAGTTTCCCGTTTTGACGCACCGCAGGCACGTGTGGCATCGCAAGATCCGGTTGGACCCCCTGCCCCGCCCATGACTTGCCGGAAGCAGTGCTCATGACTGCTGTCGTGAGTTTGAGCACGTATTGATCCTTCATGGGAAGCAGTGTCTGAAAACTGCTGAGTCCAAACGTTGCCTGGCCGATGACATAGGCCCGCCCGGCTTCCTGGAGGGCGGCTACCGCCACCTCGGCTCCCGAAACCGTCCCGTGGTTGACCAGAACAACCAATGGGATTTTTTGAGCTGCGGCCCTCAAGGTCACATCCTCGAGGAGGGGGCGTGGATCAAAGGTCTTCGAGCTTGCATCCGACAGGCTCGCGCGATACGTCTGCTCCCCCTCTAGACGGGAAACCACGGTCATCACCACCGCATCCTCGGGGAGAAACACTGCCGCCAGGGCAATGGCCCCATGGAGCAGGCCGCCGGGGCAGTCGCGCAAATCGACAATGATTCCCTTCACAGGCTGCAATTGCAGGACCAACAAGGACTGGAGCGCTTCCGCCAGTTCCACGGACAGACTCGCACTCAACTGCGGAACCCGTACGTAGCCCAGTTTCCCATCTATCAGTTTGGCCGTGATGTTGGCCTGCCGGATGCGCTCCCGTCTGACCTCAAGCCGCAGCACCTCGGACGATTTCCACAACATGACTTCGAGTGATGCCACAGACCCTACCGGGCCCCGCAACACTGACGCCATTTCGGGGAGCGACATGGACGCTGTCGGTTTGCCGTCGATCGCGATGATTAGTGTGCCTGCGTCGATACCTGCTTGGGCGCTGGGCCCGCCGCCCATCACCGAAACGATCTCAGCGCCAAGATCGGATTTCCTCACCTCCAGACCGACAGTGCCCTCTCCCCGGGACTCCGTGAGGCGATCAAAATCCTGGGGGCTCAGATAGGCCGAATGGGGATCAAGCCCGCCGACCATGGCGCGCAAACAAGCGTCAACCTGAAGCCGGACTGGCGTGTCGGGAATCAGGCTTGCCGCAGCGACACACCGGCTTACCGCTGCCTTCAAATCAGGAGCGGGATGATAGCCCTTGCGAATTGCCTGCAGAACGGACGGCACCCTGGGATCGCTTAGCAGCCGCTGTACGATGAGATTCGTCTCCGGTGAGTATTGAATCTCGGCAAACACGGGGGTCGCCAATGTAAAAACCGCCGCACCAATTCCCCAGGTCTTCACGAAGAGCATTGGTCTGCACCTGGAAAATATGACATTGAAGATAATATCACCGAACAAAAGCTGATACAAATCATGCCTAAAAATCAAGGGTGATAGGCTCGATTTAATTCGAAGGATATGCTAAATCGCTTGCCGGACTCAGTCGTCTGAGAATACTCGTTGAATGAATGTCATATCGTTGGAAGCCTGAAGTCAGCCTCCCGCTGAGGCATCAGGGGATTCCGATGCTCACTATGAAGACGTGAGGCTCTGGTGGCGTGTCTCTGTTTGCAGCCGGTAGCAACGTACCCTGCATCCAGCCTCGTACGCATCAAACCGATTTATCTGGCCACCTACCCGCATCCCCGATCAACTCCATGTCTGGCTGGCCCAGAACGACGGCGCGGACGAGTCGGCATGCATTCTGTGCTTCATCCATTTACCGGACCAGCACCTGCAGGAATAGGACTCATGGTCTGTGTTCCGGGTTTTGTTCGGGCAGGCACTGTCAGCATTCGACAGTGCCACCATTTTACATGATAATAAGAACCATTCCCATTCGTATAAAGCCGGCGACGCGCTTCCATGCCTACGCATTTCTATACCGAGCTGGTCAATTTTTTCTCTCGTACCCTGCGCGACCGCGATGTGGCCACGGATGTGGTGCAGGAAAGCTACGCCCGTGTGCTGGCTCTGGAGAGCCAGGTCGCGATTCTCGACATGCGCGCCCTGCTCTACCGGACCGGTAAGAACATTGCGATCGATGCGGCTCGGTCACGCCAGGCCGAATTGCGCATGATCGACACGTTGATGCTGATCAGCCCGAATGAAACGCCCTGCTTGGAGCGCATCGTCATCGCACGCCAGGGATTGCGACAGTTGGCCGCCCGCCTTGGTGCAATGCCGCGCAAGCGGCGCGAGGCTTTCATCCTGGTCCGCATCTACGGCTTTACACATGCAGAAGCGGCAGTCCACCTCGAAACGACGCCGGTTTCCATCGAAAAACACATTGTCCGGGCAATTTGCACGCTGCTGGCACAGGGAGCCTAAGATGCCAACAACCCAACAATCCCGCCAGCGCCTGTTCGAGCATGCCCTTCTGCTCATCGTCCGGCAGCACGGCGCGGCGCCCGATGCAGCGTCGTTCGCCACCCGTGAACTGGCCGTCTGGCGAAGCCGCGATGCGGCGCACGAAAGTGCCTGCCTGGCAGCGCTGGAAGCCTGGCAGCAAACCGATGCAAGTACGCTGCGCGACGAATTTTCCTTGCCGCCCTCGGCTACCTCGCAAAAGCGGCAGACCCGGCGCCGGCTGATCGCCCTGCTCGGTTTCGGTGGAGTACCGCTGGCATCGGGAGGCATAGGCCGGAGATTTTGGTTACAGCCATCGTTCACCTTGCTCGCCAGCACCGGCAAGGCCCAGATCGAAACACACGAACTGCCGGATGGCAGCCGTCTCAATCTGGCGGCGCGCTCCGAGGTGGCAATTGCTTATCACCGTAATCGGCGACTGGCCAATCTGGTTGCCGGCGAGGTTTGCTTTGACGTAGCACCGGATGCCCAGCGGCCATTCGAAATCGAAACGCGTCACGGGCGCGTTCGCGTGCTGGGCACTGCATTTTCCGTCAGCTTGCTGGAAGACGGCCTGCGCGTTGCAGTAGCGCGTGGGCGGGTTGCTGTCTGGCGGGCCGGGCAGTCGCCAAACGTAGTACCTGACACCGAACTAGGTGCCGGTGACGCAGTATTCGTCTCGACAACAGGTGAACTACGGAACAGCCGCGTCGTGCCGGAAGATATTGGTGCCTGGCGGCAGGGCTGGCTGGTTTTCGAGGGCATTCCGCTCGACAAGGCCGTCGACCGCTGGAACGACTACCTGGCCAACCCGCTGGAGATGGAACGTCGGCCAGGATTGGCGAACATGCGGCTGACAGGCAGCTTTCCGATCGACAATCCCCTTGCCTTCCTGAAAGCGCTGCCGCGTACCCATCCGGTCGAGGTCATTGCGCACGGAAACGGACGTTTCTTGATCCGCCAGCGGTCGTCTGCATCCCGCGACGAAAAATAATTGTCCGGTAATTGCCCCCGCGAACGTCTTCACGTGGAAAACCACTTAAGAGGACCTTCGACATGCCCACTGTTTCGCCCATCACACACCTGCCATTTCGCCGACGTTTACTGCCGCTCGTCTACACCGCCGCACTTGGCACGTTGGCCATGCTGCCGTCCGCCCATGGCCAGACAGCCGCAACGGCAGCCCAGCAATCCTTTTCACTGACGGTCCAGCCGCTCGGTCAGGCCTTGAATGCGCTGGCTCGCCAGTCAGGTGTCGCCATCTCGGCCGATGCCGCCCTGATTGCAAATCACAACGCACCGGCGCTGCAAGGGTCGATGACGCTGCGCGAGGCCCTGCAACGCTTGCTCGCCGGCAGTGGCCTGATTGCCGTACCAACCGGTTCGGCCTGGACGATCCGCTCGGCCGGCGTTACCGACGACGGCGCAACGCTGGCACCGCTGACCGTCACTGCCCGGGCTGACCGCTCAACCACCGAAGACAGCGGCTCCTACACCACCGGCAGCATGCAGACCGCCACCCGCCTGCCACTGTCGATTCGCGAGACACCGCAATCGGTCAGCGTCATCACGCGTCAGCGAATGGAAGACCAGGGGCTGACGCAATTGCCTGACATCATCCAGCAGGTCGCTGGCCTGACCATGAGCCAGTCGGGCAACCAGGGTTCCGATTCGTCACCGATCTATTCGCGCGGTTTCGCTGTGGAAAATTACCAGGTCGACGGGGTCGGCCACCTGCATAGCAACTATGCCGACATTTTCCAGAGCAACGACATGGTGCTCTACGACCGGGTCGAAGTAGTACGCGGTGCAACCGGTCTGATGAACGGCATCGGTACGCCAAGCGCCACGATCAATCTGATCCGCAAAAAGCCGACGGCCGCATTCCAGGGCTATGCCAAGGTCGAAACCGGCTCCTGGGACCGCTACCGCCTCGAAGCAGACGTTTCGTCGGCACTCAATGCTGCTGGCACGCTGCGCGGACGCGGGATCGTTGCCTGGCAGGAAAACGATTCCTACATCAACCGCCTGAAGGAGAGCAAGAGAATCGTCTCCGGCATCATTGAGGCGGATTTGGCGCCGAACACCCTGCTGACCGCCGGGCTCACCTGGCAACAGCACCGTGCAACCGGCCACACACGTGGCGGACTACCGCTGTTCAACAGCGACGGAACGCGGACCAACTGGCAGCGCTCTGACTCTGCCGCTGCCTCATGGGCTTACTCCGAGCGGGAAAACCTGGCCGCCTTCGCAGCACTGGAACACCGCTTCGACAATGACTGGAAGGTCAAGGGAACCTACTCCTACGACCGCACAAAATTCGACGAACAACTCGGCTACGCTGCCGGCGGCAGCCCGAATAAGGCAACCGGGGCCGGCGTCTCGCTGTATGCCGGGCGCTGGGGCGGCCCACCGACCCAGCATAGCCTGGATGTTTACGCGAGTGGCCCATTCACCCTGTTTGACCGCAAGCACGACCTGGTGTTTGGCGCCACGGCATCGCGCACCAAGCAGGATGCCGACTCCTACCATCTCTGGTATGTCCTTCCTATTCCAAATATTTACACCTGGAACGGCAATACACCGGGCCGGCCGGACAACTCGGCGAAGGGCGATTTCAACTACACGGAAAAAACCAACAGTGCTTACGCGACGGCCCGCTTCAAGCCTTTCGACCCCCTGTCGATTATCGTCGGGGCGCGCACGACAACCTGGGCAGACGAAACGTATAACCGCAACTACGCTACCGGCGTCTCTTCGTAAGCACCCGGCCAACCCATCTTGACCGAGAACCTCAGGGCGTCGTTGCGTCAGCCCGCCTCCACCGATGTGGCAACAACTCCGCAATCCGGCTCTGCGGCTGAGTCGGCAAGCGGGTGAGTACGTCCTTCAGATAGGCGAAGGGCTCGTGCCCGTTGAGGCGCGCCGACTGGATCAGGCTCATGATCGCCGCCGCCCGCTTGCCGGCGCGCAGCGAACCCGCAAAGAGCCAGTTCTTGCGGTTATGCTGAACTTGGCATAAGCGCAATTATGTTCAGTCCGTAATTATGTTGAGTCGCCGGCAGCGTGGCCTGAAATGGCAGTGGCCAAGCTGTCTGCCGGCCGCAGTAGCGGGTCTCGCCTACGCATAATCATTGGTGGTTTCCTGTGGCTCCCATGCCTCACTCCAGGAGACCACCATGCCCACCGACCTCTGCTTGGCGCACCTTGTCCGCCGTGACTGGCTGACGGACGGCCCGCTGAACAAACTCATCGATTTGTACATCGAGGCGCTGCAGAACCGGCGCTATGCCAGAAACACCCTCAGCGCCTATCTGCGCTGCCTCGCGCATTTCAGCTACTGGATGCGGGGTGAAGGACTGAGTGCCGCGGGTATCGATCGAGCACTCATCGAGCGCTTCCTGCAGCATCACCTGCCGACGTGCGCCTGCCCAGCACCTTGCCGATCCGATTTGAAGGAGATGCGGGCGGCTCTCCATCATTTGCTGGACCTGCTCCCCGGAGCGGATCAGGAAGAGGCTACGACGTCGGCTTGCATTGCAGCCGAGCTTGGGCGCTTCGACGATCATCTGCGCCACACCTGCGGCTTGGCACCGCTGACCTGCACCTATCGTTGCCGGCACGTCGCGGCATTCCTGGCCAGTTGTTTCGGGACTGAGCCCCTTGAGATTGGACGGCTGACTGCTGGTGATATTGATGCCTTCCTGAAGGGCTTGGCTGCCCGCTGGAAACCCGCCTCACGCAAGGTGATTTGCACGAGCTTGCGCAGCTATTTCCGCTTCCGCGCCCTGCTGGGCGACGACACCCGCTTACTGTCCGCGTCGCTGCCGGCCATCGCAAACTGGCCACGTCGGCATCCGCCGAAGGTCCTCACGGATAGCCAGATTGAGCACTTCCTGCACGCCTTCGATCTGACTGATCCGGTCGGCTTGCGCGACCATGCCATCGCCCGCTGTCTGCTCGATCTGGGCCTGCGGGGCGACGAGGCCACGCATCTGACGCTGGATGCCGTGGATTGGCGCAACGGGATCGTGACGCTCCACCGGACCAAGAGCCAGCGTGCGCAGCATCTGCCCTTGCCGGTGCAGACCGGCGAAGCGCTTGCCCACTATTTACGGGAAGGACGTCCGCAGACGGATAGCCGCGTCCTGTTCATTCGCCACCGGGCCCCCTTCGGTGTCCCTCTTGGCGTAGCGGCCATCCGCAACGCGATGAATCGGGCCTTTGCCCGCTGCGCTCTGGCGGATCGGTTCTGTAATACTCACGTGCTTCGGCGCTCAATGGCCACCCGGCTGCAGAAGACCGGCGTGTCGATCAAGGAGATCGCCGATCTGCTCCGCCACCGGGATGTGAACACCGCCAGGGTGTATGCCCGCGTCGACCTGGAACGCCTGCGAACGGTCGCCTTGCCTTGGCCGGGGAGCGCATCATGAGCGCAACCATGACTTGGGCGGCCCGGGTGGAGGCCTACCTCGCTTATCGTCGCAGCTTCGGCTTTGATCTCTCGGTCGAGGGCGGCCAACTCGGATCGTTCGCCCGCTTTGCTGACCAACGCAGAGCCGAACGGCTCACGCTGGAACTGGCCACCGACTGGGCACGCGCCTCACGTCATCCCCGTCCAATCAGCTGGGCGCGCCGCATCGAGGTGCTGCGCGGCTTTGCCGCTTTCTGCCTGCGCACTGATCCGGGCACGGTCGTGCCCCCGCCAAAGCTCTTCGGCCCAGCCCATCGACGCCTGGTGCCGCATATCTATACCGCCGAGGAACTGCAAAGTCTCCTCGAAGCGACCGACCGCCTGGGCCCACCCGGCAGGCTGCGCCCGGCCACCTGCCGGACTCTCTTCGGCCTCCTGGCAGCAACCGGATTGCGCATCTCCGAAGCGCTCAAGCTGACCCGGGCCGATGTGAATCTTGAGGCGGGCGTACTCGATATCCGGGATGCCAAGTGCCACCAGCGCCGCTTCGTTCCCCTGCATGCGAGCGTCACTCCGCATCTCCAAGCGTATGCGCAGCTGCGGGACCAGCTCGTCCCCGGCTCGGGCTGCGATCGCTTCTTCCTACGTGACGATGGCCGGGCCCTTGATCAGCGGAGCATGCTGTACGCGCTGCACCGGGTGTGTCGCCAGTTGGGCTGGCAGGTGCGCGGTGATCATGCCCATCACCGGCTGCACGATCTGCGCCACACCTTCATCGTACGTAGCGCACTGCGCCTCTACGAGCAAGGGGGCGACGTCGAACGGGGCCTGCCGGACCTCTCGATCTACGTCGGGCACGCCAGGGTGGTCGATAC
>NZ_SDKK01000029.1:0-20370 GCF_008107625.1 Zoogloea oleivorans | reverse complement strand
GTCGATGCAGAGTTGATTCTCGGCTTCCTCGCTCACCTCGAAGCCGAGCGCCACAATGCAGTGCGTAGCCGCAATACGCGGCTCGCTGCGGTCCGCGCCTTTGCCCGGTACGTCGCGGTCCAATGCCCGCCAGCCCTGCTGCTCGCCCAGCGCATCCTGGCCATTCCGATGAAACGCTTCGACAGGCCGCTGCTCGGGTTTCTCTCTCGCGGCGAGGTGCAAGCACTCCTCACGGCTCCTGATCCTGCAACCTGGTGCGGTCGCCGGGATCGAGTACTGCTTCAGTTGCTCTACAACACGGGTGCCCGGGTCTCCGAACTCATCGGCATCCGCGTCTGCGATCTGGAACTCGACGTCACGCCATCGTTGCGCTTGCATGGCAAGGGACGCAAGCAGCGCACCGTGCCGCTCTGGAAGGAAACCGTCGTGGAGATCCGGCACTGGCTCCGATCCGCGGGCCTGCAGAAAGACCAGGCGCTGCTGCCCAATCGATGGGGAAAGCCGATGACCCGTTCCAACGTCGCCGAGCGACTCGCCCGGGCGGTGAGTGCGGCAACGCCGCGGTGTCCGTCGCTTCAAGGGCGGGGCATCTCCCCGCATACGCTGCGCCATACAACCGCGATGCATCTGCTGCAGGCCGGCGTCGACCTGACGGTCATTGCCCTGTGGCTCGGGCACGAGAGTCCGGTGACGACGCATGGCTACGTCGAAGCGGACCTGGCCATGAAGGAGCGCGCCTTGGCCGCGATCGCGCCTCCTGAAACACGCGGCACACGCTACCGGCCGACTGATGCACTGTTGAAGTTCCTGCAGGCCCTTTGATTATGCGCAGCCGACAAGGGCGGGACGCCGCAGATAGGGCGGCCCGCTGCCCGCGACTCAACATAATTACGGACTGAACATAATTGCGGCCGATGGCAATCGGCCGGATCTGGTTCTCGATCCAGTTGTTATGTGTGCCTTGCAAAGGCACGGTTGATTCGTCGGTGCAAGTCCGACCCGGCCAACTCTCGCTCCGGCCGGAAGCACAGGGAGCGGTCCAGGAGGTAACGAATGGGCTGAAGCACTTCTTGAAACGGCCTCGAAGGAGGTCAGCGGGCCCTGCGGGCCGCAACGTGAGTGAACACTGAGCAGGCCTCGAAATGTCAGTTGTGGAAGCCGACTCGCCATAATAACGAGGAAGGCCGATGTCGTCGGAGAAGCGAGCGTGAAGGGCATCCGACGGTTCCACCGGGGTAGTGGTGGCAGCACGCAGGGGAGAGATCAACCGTGCAACAAGGGAAGTCCATGGTGGTGCGGGGCGGGCAGCCCGGCAACGACGATCCCGTGAGGGATGGAGTTGGCCCCATGGATGGCGGATGGGGGTGTAGTAGTGACGAAGCCGGGTAACGCTGGTGGAGCGAAGGCCCCCTGTTTCAGGACGTATGACGGAAAGTGGCAAGAGCCCAAGGATTGACGTGAGTCTACCCACCTTGCTGGATTCGGTTCGGACGCTACAGACCGCATTGCAAACGAAAGCCAAGAACGAACCGGCTGCACGTTTCTACAGTCTGTGGGACAAGGTGTGTCGCGAGGACGTTCTTCAGGAAGCCTACCGACGCTGCCGCGCCAATCGCGGTGCGCCGGGTGTCGATGGCGAACGATTCGAGCACATTGAGGACTACGGGCGAAGCGCGTGGCTGGAAAGATTGCGGCAGGAGCTCACCGGGAAGACGTACCACCCGCGGCCCCTGCTGCGCGTGTGGATTCCCAAAGCCAATGGTGGAGAACGGCCGCTCGGCATCCCGTGCATCCGGGACCGAGTGTTGCAGATGGCGGTGTTGCTGGTGGTCGGTCCGATCTTTGATCAGGACCTGTTCCCCTGGCAATACGGCTTTCGCACCGGGCTGGACGCGAAGATGGCATTGCGCCGCATTCACTTCGGCATTACCGATCGGGGTGCGCGCGAGGTGGTCGATGCGGACTTGTCCGATTACTTCAACACCATTCCTCACGGAGACCTGATGCGCTGTGTCGCCCGGCGAATCGCCGATGGCACGGTACTGTCAGTGATCCGCGAATGGCTCAACGCGCCGGTGGTCGAACGCTCCCCCCAAGGGGACCGCCGTTCCACCGAAGCGAAGGATCGCCATCGTGGCACGCCTCAAGGCGGCATCATCTCGCCGCTACTGGCCAACCTGTACTTCCGCCGGTTCATGCTGGCGTGGTACCAACACGGATACGCGAAGCGCCTCCAGGCGGAAGTGGTCAATTACGCCGATGACTTCGTGATCCTGTGCCGACCGGGCCAGGGCGAGCAAGCGATGAGCGCCATGCGGGGCTTGATGGACAGACTGGGGCTGACGGTCAACGAGAAGAAGACGCGACTGGTGAAACTGCCCGACGAACGCTTCGACTTCCTCGGCTACACCGTCGGCCGCTTCTATGGCCGGGATGGCCGCCCTTACTGGGGTACCCGTCCCTCCAGGAAGTCCATCAAACGCCTGATCCGGGAAATCCACGACGCCACGACGTCGCGCTGGAATGCACTGGATATCCAGAGCCGCATCGATCACCTGAACCCGATGATCCGGGGATGGGCAGGCTACTTCAGCCAGGGGCCGGTAAGCCGAATCTACCGCCTGATCGATCGCTACGCGGCGCGTCGTCTGAGGATCTGGTTGATGCGCAGACGCGGCAAGCGGGGAACGGGGTACCGCCAATACTCCGACCAGTTCCTCTATGAAACCTTGGGATTGATCCGCCTGCTGCCGACGCGTACCGACCGTGCGAACGCGAAGGTTTGATGTGCTGAAAGAGAGCCGGATGCGGGAAATCCGCACGTCCGGTTCGATGAGCGGGATGTGGAAACGGAGCTAAGGCAACGCTACTTGGGCACCACCGGACGAAAGGGGTGGAAACGGACAAGCGGAACCTACGGCCACCGCGCCACATCTCGACTCTACCGATAGGGACGTTTCCATCCTTCAGGTAATGGGTCAGCGCCGCCCAGCGCTTGAGGGTGTAGTCAATGGCCTTGGCGCTGGATGACCCGTTGGGAATCTTGCCCCGACACGCCAGCAACCAAGCCTTGAAGTCCTCCAGCAGCGGCTTAGCCTTGGTCTGCCGTAACGCCTGGCGGGCTTCGGCGTCCAGCTCCCTTGCCTGCTGCTCGATGGCGTAGAAGGCAGCGATCCGCTCCAGCGTCTCCCCGGCGATCTGGCTCTGCCCGTGTTCCTGAAGCTCGAAGAACTTGCGTCGGGCGTGGGCCATGCAGCCCGCTTCCGTCACGCCTTGGGCGATCAAGGCCTTGTAGCCGGAGTAATCGTCGCAGACGAGGGTGCCGCGCCAGTCGCCGAGGAAGTCCTGGGCGTGCTTGCCGGCGCGGCTATCGGCAAAGTCGTAGATCACCGCCCGCACCGGATCGTGGGCGCCGATGCTGTAGGACCACAGGTAGGCCCGGTGAGTCTTGCCGGCCCCGGGGTCGAGCATGGCCACCGGCGTCTCGTCGGCATGCAATACCGGGAAGGTGAGGAGTTCTGCCTTCAGCGCATCGACCAGCGGCTGGAGCCGAACGCCCATCTGGCCGACCCATTGGGCGAGCGTGGATTGGGGAATCGCGAGCCCCGCCCGGCCGAAGATGCCTTCCTGGCGGTACAGCGGCAGATGATCCTGATACTTGGCCACCAGCACCTGGGCGAGGAGCCCGGTGGTGGGGATACCCTTGTCGATCACGTGGGCGGGTACTGGGGCTTGCACCAAGGTTTCGCACTGGGCGCACGCCCACTTGCCGCGGATGTGACGTTCGACGCTGAAGGTGCCGGGGGTGTAGTCGAGCTTCTCGGCCACATCCTCGCCGATGCGCTTCATCTGGCAGCCACAGGCGCAGGTGGTGGAGTCCGGCTCGTGATGGATCTCGGTGCGGGGCAGTTCAGGCGGCAGCGGCTTGCGTTTGGCCTGACCCTTGGCGGCAGGCGGTTTGCCGGAGAGCTGTTCGAGCTCCTCGGTCATCGCCGCCAGGTCCGCCTCGACCGTCTCCTCGAACAGCTGGGCCTGCTCCGCCGGCAGGCGCTCGGTCTTGACCCCGAAGCGCCAGCGCTTGTGGAGTGCCAGCTCATGGGTGAGCTGGTCGATCTTGGCCTGGCGCCAGATGAGCTCCCGGTCCTGCGCGATGAGCAGCTGGCGCAGGGCGTCGGCGTCGAGTGCGTGGAAGTTGGCGGGAAGAACCATGCCCAGATCATGCCGCCCCACGGTCACGATCACCATCGGGGCATCCCCCGATGGTGAACAGTCAAATCATCCGGATCGCGCCGTCGCCGCCCAGCTGCTGCCAGGGTAGCCCGAGCACCAGCGCGTCGAACTGGGCCTGGGTGAGCGTCAGCGAACCCGTTCCATCGACCCAGCGGAAGCGCCCCTGGTGAAGTCGCCGGCAGGCAAGCCAGATCCCCTGGCCGTCGTGGATCAGCACCTTCATCCGGGTGCCGCGCCGATTGGCGAAGAGGTAGGCCTGATGCGGGCGCGCCTCGCCGAAGACTCGCACCACCTGGGCGAGGAGCGTATCCATGCCGGCCCGCATGTCGAGGGGCGCCACCGACAGCCACAGGGCATCGACCCGGATCATCCGAGCCACTCGCGCAGCCAGGCGCCACAGGCGGCCGCCGAGGACGCGGGCCAGTCCACCGTGACCACGGCGGTGCCCTTGCGCAGTTCCACGCGGATAGGTGAGTCGGTGTTGCGGGGAAGCTCTACCGGAACGAATCCCGCCGCCACGTCAGCGACCGGGCGGGCCAGAAGGCTGGAGAGCACTGGGGGCTCGATGCCCCGCTCGCGCATCCAGCGCCGCAGTTGGTTGGCGTTGATCCCGTTGGCCAGGGCCACGCCGGCGACCGAGGCGCCGGGCTCGCCGCAGGCTTCGATCAGGGACTGCTTGAACGCCTCGGAGTGGGTGCGACGGGTACGGCGGGGGCTGTTCATGTAAGTGTCCACTTCTATGCGTAGTGGACACTATGGTTAGCGAGCTAAGAGGCCGGGGGAAGATGGGTTGGCCGGGTGCTTACGTCTCTTCGAGCATAAAGCGTGAATGGTCCAATCAGGTAACACCCTACGCCGGCATCGTCTTCGACCTGACCCCGCAATGGTCGATCTATGCCAGCTACACAGATATTTTCAAGCCACAGAGTAACAAGGATGCCAGCGGTAGCTATCTCGATCCGCTACTCGGCAAAGCCTACGAATTGGGCAGCAAGGCGGAACTGTTGAGTGGCAAGCTCAACCTCGCGGCAGCGCTCTACCAGATCGAGCAGGACAATCTGGCTGTCTCGATTCCCGGTGTCCTGGCCCCGGACGGCTCGCAGGCCTACCGTGCCGCCGCCGGCACCAAGACGCGCGGCGTCGAGGTCGAGCTGGGCGGCCAGGTCGCACGCAGCTGGCAAGCCTCGGCGGCTTTTGCCCGCAACCTCTCGCAGGATGCCGACGGCAAGCTGCTGAATACCAACGTGCCGCAAAACACGCTCAAGCTGTTCTCAAGCTATAGCCTGCCCTTGGTCGGCAACGGCCTGACCGTCGGTGGTGGAGTGCGTTGGCAGAACAAGACCCGGTCTGATTTCACCTGGATGGCCGGCTCGCCGCGCGTCATCCAGGAAGCCTACACGCTGGTCGACCTGATGGCGCGCTACGAAATTACGTCGCAGGTCAGCGCGACTTTCAACGCCTACAACCTGTTTGACAAGTCTTATCAGACCAGTTCGTCTTCGGCCTACTACGGCGAGCCACGCAGTTTCCGGCTAAGCCTCGCCTATCGCTTCTAAGCGTTGCGGCGCGCATCTTCCCGATCGCCTCTCTCCTCTACCCGCCGAGGTCTGCCATGAACTCCCCGCTCGCCCCGCCACACTACCGCTTGGCACTTTTATCCCGTGTTGTGGCTGCCGTGATCGGCGGCTACTTGCTGGCATCGTTCAGTACCATTTTTCTGAGCTTCATCCTGCCTTCATCCCTGCCTGAGGCGGTGCTCGGTGCGACCTTGTTCAGCTTTGCCATCTACACCGCAGCCATCGTCTGGGTGTTCGCCGCCCGCAACGCGACCCGCGCCTGGCTGGGCCTGCTACTGCCGGGGAGCAGCCTGGCCGCAGCCTCCTTCATCCTGTACCTCGCCGGAGCTGCAGCATGAAGCAGACCTTCCGTCAGTCGATGTCCTGGCTGCACACCTGGGGCGGCCTATGGTTCACCTGGATTCTGTTCGCCATCTTCCTGACCGGGACGCTGGGCGTATTCGACGATCCGATTTCACACTGGATGCGCGAAAAGGGGAAAGTGAGCGAGACTCCCCAGACGACTGCTGAAAGCCGCAGCCGGGCAGTCACACTGGCCCAAGACTACCTCGTCCAGCAAGCGCCGCGCGCCGAATTCTGGAGCATCGGCCTGCCTGACGACGAAGAACCGGCCTTACGCGTGTTCTGGCGGGAAGCTGAAGGCAAGCCTTTCCAGCAGCGCCGCCTCGACCCGCTCAGCGGCACGGAAATGAAGCCAGGCAGCACCCGCCAAACCGAAGGCGGCCACCATTTCGTGCACATGCATTTTGAGCTCCATGCAGGAACGGCTGGCATCTGGATTGTCGGTGCGGCAACGGTGGCGATGCTGGTCGCGCTGGTTTCCGGCATCGTTGTCCATAAAAAAATCTTCACGGATTTCTTTACCTTCCGGCCGGGCAAAGGCCAACGTTCCTGGCTGGACGGCCACAACGCGCTCGGCGTGTTGACCCTGCCCTTTCTGTTCATGATCACCTACACCGGGCTGATCATCTTCTGGGCGACCTACATGCCGGCCGGCATCCTGGCGCGTTACCAAGGTAACGAGGATGCTTTTTTCGCCAAATTGACTGAAGGTCCGGCGCCGCGCCCGCTGCAGCGCATTGATGCTGCGGTGCCCGATTTGGTGCCGCTGATGCTGCGCGGCGAAGCCGCTATCGAGCGCGAAGCCCGCTTCGTCGTCGTCGAACACGCCGGTGACCGCAGCGCTGCAGTACGCATCTTCGGCCGTTTTGACCCGGACGCCGAGGCTGACAGCCTGGTTGGTCGCAACAGCGGCACAGCCCTGTTCGATGCGATCACCGGCGAAACCATCGACATCCAGAAACCGAACACGGTACGCGGCGGCAACGTGCTTGCCACGCAGCGCACGATGAACGCGCTGCATTTCGTGCGTTTCGGCGGCTACCCGGTGAAGTGGCTGTACTTCCTCTCTGGCATGGCCGGTGCCGCGATGCTGGCGACCGGCGCGATCCTGTTCATGGTCAAGCGGCGCAAGAAAGCCGGTGACGAATTCGGCAGCGCGACACCACGCGTCTACCGGGTCATTGAGGCCATCAACACTGCCGCCATCGCCGGCCTGATGCTGGCCTGCATCGCCTATTTCTGGATCAACCGCTTGTTGCCACTCGACGTCACCGATCGGGCAACACGGGAAATTCAGCTGTTCTTTGCCGTCTGGCTACTTACGCTGGCTCATGCCGCGCTGCGACCGGCAAGGCAGGCCTGGGTCGAGCAACTGGCTGCCACCGCCTTGCTGTGCCTGACGTTGCCACTGATCAACCTGATCACTACCGGCGACTGGCTGTTCGCAGCACTCGTCCGCGGTGATGGCGAAACGGCCGGCGTCGAGCTGAGCGCTATCGCCTTCGGGCTGATCTTCGGTGCGGCACTGCGCCATCTGCAGCGCCGGTCAGCGAGCGAAGTCAGAGCGACAGCAGCGGCACCGATAGTCGAAGGAGCCTGACATGGACAAGCATTTCGCCGTTTATCTCGTCTTTTTCGCCTGCTACGGCGGTTTGCTCGGCCTGTGCCTGGCCATGAACAGGCATCACGTCCAGGTATTGCACGGCAACCCGGGACGCCCGCGTCGTCTGGTCCTGCGACTGGCTGGCTGGAGCCTGCTCGGCGTCGCACTGTGCTTGTCCAGCCAGGCCTGGGGCTGGGCGATCGGCCCGGTTGCATGGTTCGGCCTGCTCTCGCTGGCTGCGCTGGGCCTGGTTTTCCTGCTGCCGTATGCGCCGCGTTTCGCGGCCTGGCTGATCGTCGTCGGCCCGCCGCTGGTTCTGCCACCCTTCTTTCTCTGATATTTCCCGAGGATTGCCCATGAACTGCTTCTCTCCTGCCGGGCTGGCTCGGCGTTATCTGCTCATTTTTGCCCTGTTTTTCGCGTCGACCGTACAGGCCCAGTATTTCTGGATCGATGGCGATGTCGACGGCAAGCGCATCCAGTCCGGCGAACTCAACAAACCGCAAAGCGAGGCGCTGGCCGTCCAGGGCGCCCGTGCCTTCTCGGCCGACGGCAAAGCTGTTGTACTGGGCGCCGCCGACGGCGCCTACAAGGCCGGCAACATCGGCAGCGACCTGCGCTTTACGGCCAATCGCACCGACGACAAGAGCCTGACCATCTACCACGCCCGCTTCGGGCGCCAGGAAACCAAGGCTGTCAGCGATATCGAACTGGTACCGACGGCGCCCGGCGGCAATACCTTCCGACTGTTCTGGAAAGGCAACGCGGTCGGCGCCTCGCAGGTGAATGTGCACACATCGGAAGGCTGGTCGCGCGTGCTGCGACCGGGTGCCGACGGCTCGATCGGCTTCAACCCGTCCTTCCCGGCACTCTACGTTCTCGAAGTCTCGGCCAAGGTCAATGGCGCCGTCACCGTCGACGGTAAGAAGTATGAAGACGTTCGCCACGTGGCGACCCTGAGTTTCCGGGTAGATCGCTGATGGCCTTGCTGCGCCGATTTCCATCTGTTACCACGGGCCGCGTCGCTATCGCCGGCGGCATCGCGTTCGCCATCGGCCTGATCTGGTGGCTCGACCATTCGCCTCTGCAATACGATGTTACGCCAGTTGTACGCGGCGACATTGAGGTCACGGTGACCGCCATCGGCACCCTGCAGCCGCGCCGCTATGTTGATGTCGGTGCCCAGGTCTCCGGCCAGATCGTCCACCTGCACGTCCAGCCGGGTAGCCGCGTAGCCAAGGGCGACCTGCTGGTCGAAATCGACCCTAGCGTACAGCGCGCCACCGTCGATGCCGGACGGGCTGCCCTCGCCGGCCTGCGTGCCCAACTCGCCGAACAGCAAGCGCAGCAACGCCTGGCCCAGCAACAAAATGCCCGCCAGCAGGAGCTGGCCCTGGCCGACGCCACCAAGCGGGAGGATGTGCAGACTGCCGAGGCGAATCTGGCCGCGGCCTTCGCCCGCCTTGACAACCTGAAGGCGCAGATCGACCAGACACAGGCGACGCTCAAGGCCGACGAGGCCCGCCTCGGCTATACCCGCATCTTTGCGCCGATGGCCGGCACCGTGGTTGCCGTCGAGGCGCGTGAGGGACAGACGCTGAACGCCACCTACCAGACGCCGAACATCCTGCGTATTGCTGACCTGTCGGGCATGACGGTGTGGACCGAAGTGTCGGAAGCCGACATCTCGCAAGTCAAACCGGAGTTGCCGGTCTATTTCACGACGCTCGGGGGCCATGGCGCAGCCAAGCCGCGCCGCTGGGAAGGCCGCATCCGCCAGGTTCTGCCGGCGCCGCCGGCGGTAGCCGCGGCTGGGGCGCAAGCTGGCGGCGGGCAGCCCCAGGGCATGAAAGCAGTCAACTACACAGTGCTGTTCGATGTCGACAATCCGGATGGCGCGCTGATGCCACAGATGACCGCCCAGGTCAGCATCGTCACGGCGCGTGCGAAAGAGGTGATCAACGTGCCCCTGGCCGCGGTCGACGGTCTGGCCGAGGATAAAACGACGGTTCGTGTGATGCGGGACAACGGCGATATCGAAACCCGAGTGCTGACGCTCGGCGTGCGCAGCCGCCACCTCGCCGAAGTGCTCGCCGGCCTTGGCGAAAGGGAAGCGCTGGTCCTCGGTGAAAAGCAGATCGAAAAGGGACCGCGGAGATTCACCTGGTGACCCCCTTGATCGAACTTTCCGGCATCCGCAAGCGTTATGGCGGTGGCGACCGGCCTGAAGTCGAAGTGCTGCATGGCATCGATCTCTGCATCTTCAGCGGCGAGTTCGTCGCCTTCGTCGGCGCCTCCGGTTCGGGCAAATCGACACTCATGAATTTGATCGGTTGCCTGGATCGCCCGAGTGAAGGCCGCTACCGCTTCGCCGGCCGCGATGTTGCCGATTTCGACGCCGATCGGCTGGCCTGGCTGCGCCGCGAAGCCTTCGGTTTCGTCTTCCAGGGCTATCACCTGATCGCCAGCGAAACGGCACGCGAAAACGTCGAAGTTCCAGCGCTCTATGCCGGACTACCGGAAGACGAGCGACGCCGGCGGGCGAGCGCGCTGCTCGAACGCCTGGGCCTTGGCGGGCGCCAGGACAACCGCCCGAACCAGCTCTCCGGCGGCCAGCAGCAGCGCGTCTCGATTGCCCGGGCGCTGGTCAACGGTGGCCGCATCATCCTCGCCGACGAGCCGACCGGCGCCCTCGATTCGCATAGCGGCGCCGAAGTCATGGCCCTGCTGCACGAACTTGCCGCCGCCGGGCATACGGTGATCCTGATCACCCACGACCGCGACGTCGCGGCCCAGGCCAAGCGCGTCATCGAGATCCACGACGGCCGGATCACCCACGACTCCGGTCCCTCCACACCCTCTACCGTCTTGCCGCTGCCCGAACTGGATGGCGCACCCGAGCACTCGGCCGGACTGCGCGACGAGCTGGTCGAGGCGACCCGCACCGCCTGGCGGGCGATGCGCATGAATCGCGGGCGCACCGGCCTGACCCTGCTCGGCATCATCATCGGTGTCGCCTCGGTGATCCTCATGCTGGCCATCGGCGAAGGCGCCCGCCAACGCATCGTCGAACAGCTGGGCAGCATGGGCACGACCATCATGTACCTGGGCAGCAAACCGCCGGCCAGCGGCGGCCCCGTCGGCACGATCAGCGAGGACGATCTGGAAGCGGTTCAGGGGTTGGCAGAAATCCGTCGCGTCATGCCGGTCATCGGCGACCCGATCCTGGTCCGCCACGGCAATGTCGAACGCACGATCTACGTCTTCGCCGGCAGTGAAGCGCTGCCGCAGATTTTTCGCTGGCCGGTCAAACACGGTCGCTTTTTCAACAGCCGTGAACACGCAGAGATGGCCCCGGTCGTCGTCGTCGGCAACAAGGCCTATCAGTATTTCTTTCCCGGCGTTGCCAACCCGATCGGGCGCCACCTGCTGATTGGCAACGCGCCATTCGAAGTGATCGGCGTCATGAGCAGTCGCGGCGCCGACGGCTGGGGCCAGAACTACGACGACATGGTCTTCATTCCCTACCGCGCCGGTCGGGCCAGGGTTTACAAAACTCAAACCCAGCCTGACTACACAGTCATCGACGTCGTTTCTCCGGCAGTGGTCGAGACGGCTGAAACGGCGATCAGTCGCCTGTTGACCGACCGCCACGGTCGCGAAGATTTCGGGATCGGCAACGCCGCCGCCAAGGTCAAGGCCGAAATGCGGACGCGCGACGCGATGACCGTCATGCTCAGCTTGATTGCTGCCGTCTCGCTGGTCGTCGGCGGCATCGGCGTGATGAACGTGATGCTGATGACGGTACGCGAACGGACCCGCGAAATCGGCATCCGCATGGCGACCGGCGCCCGTCAGCGCGACATCCAGCGCCAGTTCCTGACCGAAGCCGTGCTGATCGCACTGAGCGGCGGCCTGATCGGCGTCGCCGCCGGCCTGACCATCGGCGGCGCGCTGCTGCTCTGGGGGATTCCCGTGGTTTTCTCGTTGAGTGCCATCGTTGGCGCCTTCGCTTGTGCCATCGCTACCGGGCTGATCTTTGGCTGGCTGCCGGCCCGGCAGGCCTCGCGGCTTGATCCTGTCGTTGCACTCGCCGGGGAATAAGGATGCGGATTTTTACTCTGATAGTTACCCTAAGCTTGGGATTGGCAGGATGCGTATCGGTCACGCCCGAGCGTGCCAAACTCGAATTGCCGGCGCAGTGGCGCTTTGCGCCGGCACAGAAAAATGCGGTGATCGACCACACCTGGTGGCGAAATTTCGGCAGCGAAGAACTGGCGAATCTGGTTTGGGCTGCGCAGATGCAGAGCCTGGACATCGCCGCGGCCGAAGCCCGGATTCGCCAGTCGGAAGCGACGGCCCGGATGGTGGGTGCCGAGTTGTGGCCAAACCTGGGTGCACAGCTCGATACCCGTCGATCCGCGCGACTCGGCGGTAATGTGGAGCTTGCTGACAATACTTTCGGGGCCGGCTTGGCGGCGAGTTACGAGCTTGATCTCTGGGGCAGGCTACGCGCCAATCGGGATGGAGCGCTGGCAAGTCTGCAGGCCAGCGCCTTCGACCGAGACGCGGTGCAACTGACTGTAAGCGCTGCCGTCGCCTCGACGTGGCTGCAATCGGTGGCACTGCAGGAACGTAGCGCCATCGGCCAACGCAATCTGGCGAGTGCCGAGCGCTTGCTGACACTGGTCGAGACCCGCGCCCGCACCGGCGCGGCAACTTCACTGGAAGTTGCTCGCCAGCAAGGGCTGGTGGCCACCCAGCGGCGTGCTCTGGCAAGTGTCCGCCAGCAGGCAGAGGATGCGCGAACGGCGCTGCAAGTGCTACTTGGGCAAACACAGGTGCTGGAAACCACCAGCAACCGGTTTGCCACCTTATCGCTGCCCGCCATCGGTGCCGGTCTGCCCTCTGAACTGCTGACCCGCCGCCCTGACATCGCCCGAGCCGAAGCCCAACTGGAGTCGGCCGATGCCAACGTGCTGTCTGCCCGCGCCGCGCTACTTCCCAGCCTGAATCTCGATGTCGGGGTCGTCTCAGAAAACGGGAAAAATAGCACGCTAAGGCGCGCGACGGCTTTTACCTAGCAGCAGTGCAAGTCTGCACCTGCGAGGCATGACATGCAGGAGGGCGCTATCGACCCTAAGCAGTCATGCGACCCTATAGGCCGACCTGTGATCGGGGTCCGTTTCTTCCACCTCACTATCGTTTTCAGGTTGATTTCATGGCGCGCAGAAAGCGTTGACTATTTTGTATTGATCGACGGACAACCTTTGTCGTTGTGGCACTTCCGTGCAGAATCTGGCCCATAGTGCTTCCTTCTATTCAAGGTAAAATATTGCACCATCAAAACTTGCGATCAAACACCTAGTCTATAGTTGTTGATGGCCCCACAACCAATTAGGAGAAATTCATGAGCGACGACACCAAAAAGTGCCCCGTAACCCACATGACTACTGACTTCGGCGCCCCCGTGGTCACTAACCGCGACAGCCTCACTGCAGGTCCTCGCGGCCCCTTATTGGCTCAGGATGTCTGGCTGAATGAAAAGCTGGCCGGTTTTGTGCGCGAGGTCATCCCAGAGCGCCGCATGCACGCCAAGGGATCGGGTGCCTTCGGCACATTCACGGTCACGCACGACATCACCAAGTACACCCGCGCTAAGATTTTCAGCGAGGTAGGAAAGAAGACGGAGATGTTTGCCCGCTTCACTACGGTAGCTGGGGAGCGCGGTGCGGCCGATGCCGAGCGCGATATCCGTGGTTTTGCTCTGAAGTTCTATACCGAAGAGGGAAACTGGGACATGGTGGGCAATAACACTCCGGTGTTCTTCATCCGCGATCCTCGCCAGTTCCCTGATCTGAATAAGGCCGTCAAACGCGACCCTCGCACAAACTTGCGCAGCGCCACCAACAATTGGGATTACTGGACGCTTCTGCCCGAAGCTCTGCACCAAGTCACTGTCGTCATGAGCGATCGCGGCATCCCTGCCAGCTACCGTCATATGCACGGTTTCAGCTCGCACACCTACAGCCTCTGGAACCAGGCCGGCGAGCGTTTCTGGGTCAAGATGCATTTCCGGACCCAGCAGGGCATCAAGAACCTTACCGATGCAGAGGCCGGCGAATTGGTCGCCCAGGATCGTGAAAGCCATCAGCGCGATCTGTATGAAGCCATCGAACGTGGCGAATATCCCAAGTGGACGATGTTTATTCAGGTCATGCCAGAGGCTGATGCGGAGAAGTACGCCTTGCATCCGTTCGATCTGACCAAGGTCTGGTACAAGGGCGACTATCCGCTCATCGAAGTTGGTGAGTTCGAGCTGAACAAAAACTCCGAGAACTTTTTCGCCGACGTTGAACAGGTGGCCTTTTCCCCTAGCAATCTGGTACCTGGTATCGGTGTCAGTCCGGACCGTATGCTGCAAGCACGCCTTTTCAACTACGCCGATGCTCAGCGCTATCGACTGGGCGTAAATTACCACCAGATCCCTGTCAATCAGGCTCGCTGCCCAGTGCACAGCAACCACCGCGATGGTCAGGGGCGGGTCGATGGCAACTATGGTGCTTTGCCGCACTACGAACCCAACAGCTTTGGCCAATGGCAGGGCCAGCCGCAGTTCTCGGAGCCGCCGCTCAAGCTCACCGGCAATGCAGCCCACTGGAGCTACGACAAAGATGACCACAACTACTTCGAGCAACCTGGCAAGTTGTTCCGTCTAATGAACGACGGTCAGAAGGAAGCGCTTTTTGGCAACACCGGCAGAGCCATGGGCGACGCTCCAGAGTTCATCAAGTTCCGTCACATCCGCAATTGCCACGCCGCAGACCCTGCATACGGTGCAGGCGTAGCCAAGGCCCTGGGCATCAACCTTGAAAAGGCACTGGCCTCAAAAAAGGATGACCCTATGTACGGAAACCCACTGGTCGCCCTGCCTGCGTAGTAAAAGCGCCGGAAGTATGAAAAAGAGCCTTGGTAGACGCCAAGGCTCTTTTCTCACACCGTCAACTAAGTCAGGTTCTTCAGTCATTGGCAAGCAACCTCATCTGGTCAGATCGATGTCGACTTGCTAGGGAGTCACGTAGTCTTGTAGCCCCTTCAACAGTGCATCAAATGTCACCTTGCAGCTCGGGTTATTGCGCAGATCTTCGTGCATGGTGAGCCAGGTCTCCAGGCTCAGCGGAATGCTGCCAGGCAATATGTTCACCAGATTCAGGTCGCGCGCCGCTATATGCATTTGGCACACGCCAATACCGCAGCCAGCTCGGATCAGCGCAATCTGTGCCATGTCGTTGTCGGTACGCACCGCAAAGTTTTCGCGGTTCCAGATTGGGAATGCCTTGCGTGCGGCACGCACGAACGGCGTCTCTTCATCAAAGCCAATCAGCGCGTGCTGAGCCAGATCAGCCAGAGAGCTGGGAGTCCCGTGCTTGTCCAGATAGCGTTTGTGCGCATGAAAGCCAAGTGGCATCACTCCAACGCATCGGGCAATTAGTTGCTCCTGTCTGGGCTGTGTCATGCGCACGGCGATGTCGGCTTCGCGCTGCAGGAGGTCCTGCACCCTGTTGGTCAGCACCAGTTCTACCGTCAGGTCCGGGTGTGTGTCCTGCAGTTTCGCCAGGATAGGTGGTAATACCTCTTGCCCTATCACCTCGCTGGCCGTAACTCGCACTGTGCCTTGGATACCTGAGCCTTGGCTTTCGGCCGCGCGCTTCAGCGCAGCGGCAGCGCTGTACATGGTCAGGGCAAACGGCTGCAGCGCTAGCGCCGCCTCGGTGGGTAGTAGCCCCGTTTGCGAACGGGTAAACAGCGTCACGCCCAATGCTGTTTCCAGTGCGTCGACATGCCGCCCCACGGTGGGCTGGGCAATTCCCATGGAGCGCGCTGCACCGGACAGCGAGCCCTCTTCCAGTACGCCCAAAAAGGTGCGATACAGCTCCCAGCCAATATCGGTGTTGTTGATGGTCATACGAAAATGTATGGCGACTATCACATCTTGGTCAATTGCTTAATAGCAGTGCCCGCTAGAAACTCCTTGCCATCGCAACACATCCGGGGGTAATGAATGGAAAGCAACACGGCCTTGGTTCTAGGAGCCACCGGCGGCATTGGTGGCGAAATGGCTCGGCAATTACGCGATGCTGGCTGGACAGTGCGTGCATTGCGCCGAAGCGGTGAGCAGCAAATTGAGCGGCGCGACGCCATGAACCGCGAGGACGTGCTGGCAGCAGCAGAAGGCTGTTCCGTCATAGTGCACGCAGTCAACCCACCCGGTTATCGTCGTTGGGGTGAGCTGGTACTGCCCATGCTGGACAACACCATCGCCGCCGCGCATGCTAACGGAGCTACTATCGTGCTGCCTGGCACAGTCTACAACTACGGTCCCAGCTCCTTTCCCACGTTACATGAGGATTCACCGCAGCAGCCCATCACCCGGAAGGGAAGCATACGTGTGGAGATGGAGCAGCGTCTGAAGCAGGCCAGCAGCCAGAACTGCAGAGTGCTCCTGGTGCGTGCGGGGGACTTCTTCGGACCCAAGCTGGGCAGTAGCTGGTTCTCGCAGGGCATGCTAAAGCCCGGTCAGCCGGTTAAGTCTATTAGTGTGCCCAACGCACCCGGCATGGGCCACCAGTGGTCTTACCTACCCGACGTAGCCCGCACTATGGTGGAGCTGTTGCAGCTGCGTAGCACGTTGGATCCCTTTGCCGCCTTCCACACGGCCGGTCATTGGGACGCAGACGGCACCCAGTTGGCGGAAGCGATCTGCCGCGTGGTAGTCAAGCGCGGAGGAGTCAAGCCCAAAGTGAGAGCCTTCCCCTGGTGGCTTACCGTGCTTGCTGCGCCCTTTGTACCGACCCTGCGAGAGCTATGTCAGATGCGCTATTTGTGGAGCACGCGGGTAAAGATGAGCAACGCCAAGCTGGTCTCGACGCTTGGGCATGAGCCGCATACGCCGCTGGATGAGGCGGTGGAGGCCGCCTTGGAAGGTATGGGGTGCTTGCAGACGACGCCTGTGCGCAAGTTAAGCACCGTCAACAGTGATGGCTAACGACATCTGTCGCAAATTTCACAGTGCTTGATTGACTGTGATCAACCTAGACCTGCCTTTCACAGCTACCTACCGGACGACAGCTTCTGGCCGGGAGCCGAAACCCAGAGTTGGGGCGTCAACCTGATCTATACCCTAACCTGATGTCAGGGCGGCCCGCCTTGAAACGTCAGTATAGAGTCCAGTGTGTTATTTATTGACACATGCCGCAAAAGGTCATAGATTTCTTCCTGACATTCTCGTCTTGGGAGGCATCTTGCAAGGTCAACGCATTGGCTATGTCCGGGTCAGCAGCTTTGACCAGAACCCGGAAAGGCAACTCGAACACGTCGAAGTCGGCAAGGTGTTTTCCGACAAGGCGTCGGGCAAGGACACCCAGCGTCCGGAGCTGGAAAGACTGCTCGCCTTCGTGCGCGAAGGCGACACCGTGGTGGTTCACAGCATGGATCGCTTGGCGCGCAACCTCGATGACTTGCGCCGCCTGGTGCAAAAGCTGACCAAGCGCGGCGTGCGCATTGAGTTCGTCAAGGAGAGCCTGGCCTTCACTGGCGAGGATTCGCCGATGGCGAACCTGATGCTGTCCGTCATGGGCGCGTTCGCCGAGTTCGAGCGGGCTTTGATCCGCGAGCGTCAGAGGGAAGGCATCGCGCTCGCCAAGCAGCGTGGAGCCTATCGGGGCCGCAAGAAAGCGCTGTCGCCCGAACAGGTAGCCGATCTGCGGCAGCGTGTCGCCGGCGGCGAACAAAAAGCGAAGTTGGCCCGCGAGTTTGGTGTCAGCCGGGAGACCCTGTATCAGTACTTGAGATTGGATCAATAGAGATGCCGCGTCGTTCCATCCTGTCCGCCGCCGAGCGGGAAAGCCTGTTGGCGTTGCCGGATACCAAGGATGACTTGATCCGTCACTACGCGTTCAGCGAAAGCGACCTGTCCATCATCCGGCAGCGGCGCGGCCCGGCCAACCGGCTGGGCTTCGCCGTGCAGCTCTGCTACCTGCGTTTTCCTGGTGTCATCCTTGGCGTCGATGAGCCACCGTTTCCGCCCTTGTTGAAGCTGGTCGCCGACCAAATCAAGGTCAATATCGAAAGTTGGGGCGAGTACGGACAGCGGGAGCAGACCCGGCGCGAGCACCTGGTCGAACTGCAAACGGTGTTCAGCTTCCAGCCCTTCACCATGAGCCACTACCGGCAGGCCGTCCACACGCTGACCGAGCTGGCCATGCAGACCGACAAGGGCATTGTGCTCGCAAGCGCCTTGATCGAGCATCTGCGGCGGCTGTCGATCATTCTGCCCGCGCTCAACGCCATCGAGCGGGTCTGTGCCGAGGCGATCACCCGCGCCAACCGACGCATTTACGAAGCCATGTCCGGGCCGTTGTCGAACGTGCACCGGCATCGCCTCGACGATTTGCTTAAGCGCCGCGACAACGGCAAGACGACTTGGCTGGCCTGGCTGCGCCAGTCGCCCGTCAAACCGAACTCGCGGCACATGCTGGAACACATCGAACGCCTCAAGGCGTGGCAGGCGCTCGACCTGCCTTCCGGCATCGAGCGGTCGGTACACCAGAACCGGCTGCTCAAGATCGCCCGCGAGGGCGGCCAGATGACGCCCGCCGACCTGGCCAAGTTCGAGGCCCAGCGACGCTATGCCACCCTGGTGGCGCTGGCCATCGAAGGCATGGCCACCGTCACCGACGAAATCATCGACCTGCACGACCGCATCCTGGGCAAGTTGTTCAACGCCGCGAAGAACAAGCATCAGCAGCAATTCCAGGCGTCCGGCAAGGCGATCAACGCCAAGGTGCGCCTGTTCGGGCGCATCGGCCAGGTGCTGATCGAGGCCAAGCAGGCGGGGCGCGATCCGTTCGCCGCCATTGAGGCCGTCATGTCCTGGGATGCCTTCGCCGAGAGCGTCACCGAAGCCCAGAAGCTCGCGCAACCTGAGGACTTCGATTTCCTGCACCGCATCGGCGAAAGCTACGCCACGCTGCACCGTTACGCGCCGGAATTCCTCGCTGTACTCAAGCTACGGGCCGCGCCTGCCGCCAAGAACGTGCTCGATGCCATCGAGGTGCTGCGCAACATGAACAGCGACAACGCCCGCAAGGTGCCTGCCGACGCGCCGACCGACTTCATCAAGCCACGTTGGCAGAAGCTGGTGATGACCGACGCCGGCATCGACCGGCGCTACTACGAGCTGTGCGCGCTGTCGGAGATGAAGAATGCGCTGCGCTCCGGTGACATCTGGGTGCAAGGCTCGCGCCAGTTCAAGGACTTCGAGGACTACCTGATGCCGACCGCGAAATTCGCCAGCCTCAAGCAGGCCAGCGAATTGCCGCTGGCCGTGGCCACCGACTGCGACCGGTACCTGCATGACCGGCTGATGCTGCTGGAAACGCAGCTCGCCACCGTCAACCGCATGGCGACGGCCAACGAGCTGCCCGACGCCATCATCACGGAGTCGGGCTTGAAGATCACGCCGCTGGATGCAGCGGTGCCCGACACCGCCCAAGCGCTGATCGACCAGACGGCAATGATCCTGCCGCACGTCAAGATCACCGAACTGCTGCTGGAGGTGGACGAATGGACGGGCTTCACTCGGCATTTCGCGCATCTGAAATCGGGCGACCCGGCCAAAGACAAGAACCTGTTGCTGACCACGATCCTCGCCGACGCGATCAACCTGGGCCTGACCAAGATGGCGGAGTCTTGCCCCGGCACGACCTACGCCAAGCTGGCTTGGCTGCAAGCCTGGCACATCCGCGACGAAACCTACGGGGCGGCGCTGGCCGATCTGGTCAACGCACAGTTCCGCCATCCCTTCGCCGAGCACTGGGGCGACGGCACCACCTCATCGTCGGACGGCCAGAACTTCCGCACCGGCAGCAAGGCCGAGAGCACCGGCCACATCAACCCGAAATACGGGAGCAGCCCAGGGCGGACGTTCTACACCCACATTTCTGACCAGTACGCGCCATTTCACACCAAGGTCGTGAACGTCGGCGTGCGCGATTCGACCTACGTGCTCGACGGCCTGCTGTACCACGAGTCCGACTTGCGGATCGAGGAGCATTACACCGACACGGCGGGCTTCACCGATCACGTCTTCGCCCTGATGCACCTCCTGGGCTTCCGCTTCGCGCCGCGCATCCGCGACCTGGGCGACACCAAGCTCTACATCCCGAAGGGCGACGCCGCCTATGACGCGCTGAAACCCATGATCGGCGGCACGCTCAACATCAAGCACGTCCGCGCCCATTGGGACGAAATCCTGCGGCTGGCCACCTCGATCAAGCAGGGCACGGTGACGGCCTCCCTGATGCTCCGAAAGCTCGGCAGCTACCCACGCCAGAACGGCCTGGCCGTGGCGCTCCGCGAGCTGGGCCGCATCGAGCGCACGCTGTTCATCCTGGACTGGCTGCAAAGCGTGGAACTGCGCCGCCGCGTGCATGCCGGCCTGAACAAGGGCGAGGCGCGCAATGCGCTGGCCAGGGCAGTGTTTTTCAACCGCCTGGGTGAAATCCGCGACCGCAGTTTCGAGCAGCAGCGCTACCGGGGGGTCTCCTCGTTTTCAGT